>CAYSHN010000487.1:0-3222 GCA_964430815.1 uncultured Calditrichota bacterium
ACTACTTCCGCCTATAAGCCCTTGGTGCCGAGGCCCAGAATCGAACTGGGGACACACGGATTTTCAGTCCGTTGCTCTACCTGCTGAGCTAAAGCGCCTGAGTTTTCTAAATATAAAGGGTGGAGATATATTCTGCAAATTGAAAGTGAAGAATAAAGAGACAAAGAGACAGAGAGACAGAGAGACAAAGTAAAAATTCTTCAGCACCATATTTAAGCTGTTCCTTTATACAATTAAGACTATTACTAAAATTTGAAATAAAATAATTTATAATTATCTGATATATTTCCGGGTGTTCTTACTTTGTCTCTCTGTCTCTCTGTCTCTTTGTCTCTTTCTATCCATTGCCTTATTTATATTCCAATACAACCATCCCCTCCTCCCCCGCGGCCAGATAAATGTAATCCCCCTCTGCATAAAATCCGTACAGGTTCGAAGCACCGGAATAGGAGGCGAACTGCCGACAGGAGGAAGGCTGGCTCACATCGACAAGTGAAAATGAATGATCCAGATCGGAAACATACAATACATTCCCGCGAATCTCGATCTGATTGATCTGCGTACTGTCACTGACAAATGAACCGAGTTCCAGTACATTTTTCAGATTGCGTACATCATAAATAAACAGGCCAAGAGCACCACAGCAAATGTAGGCACGATCACCTGCAACACAAACATCGCTTGCCGGTCCGGCCAGGGGAACAATTTTCACCTGCCGGAGCATATTGGGATCGGAGATATCCATAATACGAAAGGCCTGAAATCCGTCGGCCAGAAACGCCCGCGCACCGACCACCTCCACTCCATGCGCCCAGCACAAGCCTCCTTCAGAAAACGATGAGCAAAAAACCGGATGATTAATGCTGCTGAGATCGTATACCAGCAAACCCATACTGCCGGAAGCAATGTACAACATCGAATCCACATACTGCACATCGTTAATTTCACGGACATTGGGCAGATTCTTTAAAAACGACGGTGAGAGCGGCGTCGTGATATCCAGAATATTCATACCATTGATCTGGTTGCCGATAACGAACAGATAATTTCCACCGATAAAAATCCGCTGCGGTGGATTGCCGGTACTGTAAACCGTTACCTCCTGCGGATTGGCATGGTCAGATATATCCACGATACGCAGACCATTTACGGTATCGGCCAGAAAAGCATAATTTCCGCCGATCGCCACAGCGCGTATATGCCCCTGCACAACCGGCAGGTAACCAATTTGCCTGAAATTTTTATTCTTACCGGCGTCCACCGGATTGCCATCATCCTGACATGAATTTATTATTAAAATGCCGGCAAGTATAATAATGAAGTTAAACCGAAGTGTGTGTATTTTCATATTTCTCCCACGGGTCTTATTTGATTATAAGAAATATACATTCATTGAATGCATTCAGGCAAGACAAACCTGCGGGGGGAAGGATACTTAATAGATACCCACCTGCATACGATCAAGCGAACCATTTGTTCAGCGGATCATTATCCAACCCCTACGGGGTTGGATTTAACAATGCGATTTCTTGTTTTATACAAATATCTGGTGCCTGCGGCACCATTACACGACACCTGAACCATTTCTTTCTCAGGGACTCAGGTACTTTCTTCATTTGCTGTTAAGCTAGCCACCTTCAAGGTTTATAGAACCTTGAAGGTGGTTCCTTACCCTTTACCCATTACCCTATCTTACTATTACAAACCTCATTACTTGCGAAAATCCCACCGTCTGCATCTGATAAAAATAAATCCCGCTGGACAGATTTGAAGCATCGAAATTGACGCTGTGAATTCCCACTTCCTGTTCACCCTCCACCAGCGTAACCACATGCTTCCCCTGTATATCAAAGACCTTCAAACTAACGAACTCAGGTTTGGTAATTGAAAATTGGAATTTGGAATTTGAATTGAAAGGATTGGGATAATTCTGCTCCAACACCGGCGTTACAGGCGTGACCTGCCGGGAACCAGCAGGTCCTACGATTGCAACCTGGCCGTCCCAGCCAGCTAGCCGCGCCCATAACCACCAGCAGGCATACCCTTTTAAATTCCCATTCAAGGGTTGGGTATGGTCGGGACTGCAATCGTACCAGTCTGTCCCCATGGTATGCGCATTCTGCCATTCGGTGGCCCAGTTACCACCACCATCATAATTACAGGCATCGTCTACATGCTTATCACCGAAATACGTACCGTCCGGATCATAACATTCAATATCATAAAAATCATACAATATCTTATTGTTGGTGATGCAGTACTGCCTGATCTGTTGGTTATTAATATGCAGTGTACCATCTAAACCAGAACCGTCCGAATGACCGGTCATGTAAACAAACTTTATCCCGGAGTAATCCAGTTACAGTTGATTCATCCGATCCAGATAATATCCCGACACAGCTTCGCTGGAGTAGCCGGACAACTGCCCGCACCACGACCAGATGATGACATTCATTTCAGGATGATTGCTGCCGCGGCCCTGTTGATCGGGCTCACCCAGATAGGTCCGGGTCTCGGTAACCCAGGCGGTATCATAACCGGCATCATGGTCCAGATCGCCGTCGCCATACTGGTCCCCTTCATATAAATGCAACGCACCGTCCGAACCGTCATGATTCCAGGCAAATAAATTATCAGGATAGCCCTCTTTCCCATTCATAAATCCGACCAGTCCATTCATACCGACAATAAGCTGATTGCCATGGGAGGTATGACCGTAACCGATATGTAATTGCGCCTTGGCCGCTTCAACAGCGCTGATTGGAATAGCATAGATATCGATGCAGGTATGATCTACAATAATAGACTGTGCAAAAAGAAAATTACAATAAAATACCAAAATCCAAACTCCAAATACCAAACTCCAAATACCAAATTTAGAATTTTTATTCTTTTTCATGATGCACCCCTCCTAAGTCAATATTTATTATATAAATCGGTCAGATTGCCACAGTAATTAAAGATATTTCATATTTGTTTTTAAAACATTGATCTGAAGCACATGGGTAGAGAAGGCACAAAATCACCTTTAAGGTGCGAAGAACCTTAAAGGTGGCTAGCTGAATCACTAATGAAGAAAAGTACAGGCTTGCCCTAATGACTTTTTTTTTTACTAAGATCTATGCGACCCCTACGGGGTCGTACTTGTAATGAGGGGTACCAGATTTTCTACAAACATTTGATGCCTCCGGCATCATTACTCCATAATTTCCTGGTTCTTTA
>CAYSHN010000488.1:0-3215 GCA_964430815.1 uncultured Calditrichota bacterium
CATTCAAAGGATATATTTATATACTATCATAATGGCATATTTCATCACCGATACGAATGACAGGATCGATATAACAGGGAAGATAAATCTGCGCATGATATCGCCCCTGCGCGACCGGGTGAATACTTATTCTATGCCATTCTCTATTTATTCCTCTCCGGAGATCGATATATTATTTAGTCGTGCAGCCCACATCGAGGCACGGGATAATAAAGCCAGGGAACTGACCGGGGTAATGATCATGGATATTATTCGTTTGCGTGGATCCTTGCGGGTTTTATCATGTACGAATAAAGTTTATGAATGCACATTCATCGGTCAGAATTCGGTGAATTACCGGCTTAGCGAAACAAACCTGGCGGATATAGATTTCGGGACAGCTGATCTTGATGGTTTTTTCGATATTACAATCGATGAATTCTCTGAACATATTATCAGTATCGACGGCGATCAGGCTATATGTTTCCCTCCTGTAACGAATTATCTTATTACCGATAAATTTGCTTTTTATGAACCGGTAGCTCCTATTGTAAATTTTTTTCAATATGATGCAATTAATGATAGAGGTTATTATGTAAGTACAGATGAACGATATCTGGCGCCTGCTGTTTTTATAAATTATACATTACGGAAAATATTTGAATCTGTGGGATTACAGATAGCAGAAAACGCATTGAATGAAATCCCATTTGATAGTCTTATATTTCTTTCTAACAATTTGATCGGTGAATTTGCATTCAGTGAATTTGAAGGATCATCCTATGAATTTGAAATTAACGGAATAACAGTTGATGGCACTTCTGCAGTTATCTCTATAGAAGAAAAAAATATGGCTTTTCTGCTGAATCATAATTTTATTAAATTTTATGATCTTACAATCGACAAAAAGCAGAATTTTGAAGGTCGTATTATCCAGGTGGAAGAAGTTAATGCAGAGGAATATACAGTTACAATTGAGATCAATGAAGGTGAACTAAGTTCTGCGACTGGATCCCTTGGAAAATTTCGTAAGATGTATCTTTCATATATCGCCCCTGATTCCATTTCTCTTTCTGAGCACATGCCTGGTATGACAGCTTTGGAATTCATTGAAGCTATTGAAAAACAAACCGGGATTATTATGATCCCCGACGAAATCCGCAACGATGTTCGTTTTGTCAAGCTTGATGATATCATCCTGGAGGAATATTTTGTTGATGTCACTGAATATGCAGGGAAATTAACCGATATAAAGCTTGATGAAAACGATGGTTATGCGATCTCCTATACAGGAACAGGAGATGCTTATTACGATGAACGGGTAAAAGAATTAAAAGAAAAACATCAACTGAAGGATCCTGTCGACAGTATTGAGGATCTCCCGATGTTTGATAATGAAAATGGTGATGTTTGCCTGGTTACGGATGAAAATATATATTATGCATGGGAGACTGTAAATTACGGATCGCGCCAGGTTAATACAGTTTCTTCCATTTATATGGGAAGCTGGAAAACATACAGTGAGAATTTCATTAAAAAATCAGATGGCAATGAAGATTTTGTTATCGAGATCAATACAAAACCTGTAATAAGCGGTCCGGTCCAATATTTTTCTGCGGGATTTACTATCCCCAGGCTCGATATTGCTTATAACAATATTGTGGCAACAGAAAAAACAGGGCCCGGTATACGCTCCTTATTTTTTAAAGAATTAACAGAAGGATATCCGCTAGCCAAACCGGAAACAAACGAATTAAGCTTAAAAATAGACGGTACAACAGGTTTATATGAATTGCTTTATAAGAATTATTTGCATTGGCGATTGGATCGTTATCGTGAAGCGAAAACAATCATACATTTCCCATATCATTTATTTACTACCTTCCAATGGGACCGTAAACACAGAATAAATGGAACGGATTTTCTGATCATGGAAATGGAATTAAGCCAGGAAGGTAACAAACCTATTGAATTCGGTGAATGTATTATCGCCAGGGTTTAAATCAGCTCATCAAATATTTTCATCTCTTTCACCAGGTCATCCGTGAGTATATGTGAATAGATCATGGTTTCACGTATGTTCGTATGCCCGAGCAGTTCCTTCAGTGCCATAATGTTTTTCGTGCGTCGCAGGAATATGGTGGCAAATGTATGTCTGGCGGTATGAAAACTCACTTTTTTATCGATTCCGGCAATTTCCATAATATACTTTAACCGGATATTGACAGTCTGATCTGCCGGCATATGAAATATTGGTCCATGGATCCTGTAAGGAGATGCATCTTTAATTAATTTTTTGGCCATCCTTGATAGGGGTATTTTTACAACCATTGCTTTTTTATTGCTGGTTTTCCTGGGAAAATATACAAGCATATTACCTATGATCTTATCCATGGTGAGATCACGGACATCAGAGATCCGAAGACTTGTAAAGCATGAAAACAGAAAAAGGTTAAGGCTGTTTTGATATTTTATGGGAAGATTTTTTTTATAATAAAGTTCAATGAGTTTTTTAAGTTCTTCCTCAATTAAGAATTCACGATCCGGATGAATCGTTCTTAGCCTGATTTCATCGAACGGATTCTTCCGGATAATTCCCTGCCGGCGGGCAATATTCAGATAAGCCTTCAATTTGTTGAAATTTTGATTGATCGTCCCGGGTTTATTCTTATAAAAATTCTGCAGATGTTTCTGGTATGCCAGGATAAATTCACGATCGATCTCTGCAAAAGTTAGTTTTTTACGGTACTTTTTAAATTTCCTGGCAAACGATAAATGATGTTTGTAGGTCCCGGGAGCCAATTCATCCTTGCGGGAAACTATAGCTTTATCAAGGAAATCATAGAAATCAATATATGATGTAGGGGTTTCATATTCTTTCCGCAATAATTGCGGGGTAAGTTCCATATGTTGAAGTTTATAACGAACAAATATATCATTGATCCGGGCCCTGGAATCTGTAAGAATAAGATTTAATTCTGATGCCCGTGGATGTGACCGACGTATTAATTCATGATCAGGATCCCAATAGATCGGTTCGATTTTAATACCCGTGTTGAACACAACTTTTTCGCGCTTCAAATAAACATACACATACAAAGCAGCCGTACCGTCATTTTTTATATAAGAATAGCGATACCAGGTTTTTATATTGGTGAAATATTTTTGTTCTTTAATTGTTCTATGGATCAGTAAATTTGACATGATTAAAGAACTTATGATCCTTATCCAATAAG
>CAYSHN010000489.1:0-3207 GCA_964430815.1 uncultured Calditrichota bacterium
AAATTTTGGGGGCAAACAGGAGTTGGAGGTTGGCAAACTACACGCGACCAGTATTATGTACTTCGTGAGAATACTAATGTTGCTGAAGGATTAATAACAATTAATTACGGATATGCGCGATACGGACTAAGCGACGATCCGGTAGCTCAAGCAGCACATCTCGCTGCTGACTGGGTGCGTTATGATGACGGACGGACAAAGTTCTGGGAAATTGGCAATGAAAATGGAGGCCCGTGGGAATATGGGTGGATAATTGATACGACACTTAACAAGGACGGACAACCTCAAATTATTTCAGGTAAACTGTACGGAAAACATTTTAAGGTTTTTGTCGATTCAATGAAAAAAGCCGCCAATGAAATTGGTGCTACAATTTATATAGGTGGACAGGTTGTCATTGATGGTCCAACAAGCTGGAATTTTGTTGATAGAGACTGGAATGAAGGATTCTTTAATGAAGTGGGTGATTCCGCTGACTTTTATGTCATTCATAATTATTTCGGTTCTGCATATAACGTAAACTCTCTCTTAAATATTGCTGTATCAGAGCCTAAAAGGAACATGGATTATCTAAAACAGGATTTCATAGATAGAAATGCGTATTCCAAACCGATTGCTTTGACAGAGTACAATATAGGCCTGGGCGCATCCGTCATTCAGAGTACATCTTATATCAATGGTATGCAGGCTGTTATTCTTATCAGTGAAATGATTAAAAATAATTTCGGTATGGCTGCCAGATGGCTGTTGATTTCCGGTGAAGCAACCATGTTTTATGGTGGTGGCGATGCCAACTATTTAAATCATCCCCACGCGGAATTTTATTATCTAACTTACCTGCAAAATTTTTATGGTGATCATATAATTTCTACTGCTTCATCCAATACCGATATACTCTGTTATGCTTCAAGATATTCATCCGGTGAAACCGCCATGGTCATTGTTAACAAAGGTACTGTTCAACAAGTAGTAAGCGTTAATACAGACTCAATTGGCGTCGGTAATAAATATTATATATACTCGTTTACAGGTGGAACAGATAATGGTGATTTTTCGCCGAACGTTTATATAAATGGAGCAGGCCCAAGCTCATCATACCAATGGGGCCCTTATGATCAATTATTTAATATCCCGGCGGAGGCGTACCCCATAGAAAATGAAATCAAATTTGAGTCGCCTGCCCGATCGGTCCAAATGATCATGATTGAAGCCGGAGATAATTATCTTTCAGTGAATAATGAGGCGAAAGCCGAAATGCCTCATTCATATAATTTATATCAAAATTACCCGAATCCTTTTAATCCAATCACACGAATCAATTATCAATTGCCGGCAAGTGCTTTTGTAGTTTTAAAGGTTTTTGATGTTCTTGGAAGAGAAATTGAAACACTGGTCAACAAACACCAAAATGCAGGCAATCATTCTGTGCCATTCAATGCCTCCAATCTGCCGAGTGGCATATATTTCTATAGATTACAGGCTGAAAATTTCAGTGCAATAAAAAAGCTTTTACTTTTAAAATAAGGAATCGTTTTATGTTGAAGATCAAACAAATTCCTGTCATATGTTTGTTTAACGCAGCTTTAATTGCAACTGTGATCTACGGTTGCGCGGATAACGGGAAAATCAGACAAGTTCAATCATTCGATATGGACTGGCGATTTCGCGCAGGTGAAATCACCAACGCCGAAAAACCGGAATATAACGACTCCTCATGGATCAGCGTGGATGTACCCCACGACTGGAGTATTGAGGGATTGGCCCAATCAGAAACGCAAAAAGAGGATGTGCCCGAGTTCCTCATTGTAAAAGGAGAATGGAAATTCAACAAGGGTGACAATCCGCTTTGGAAGGAGGCCGGTATTGACGACAATTCCTGGCAAATCGTGCAGCTTCCCTCGACCTGGGAAAATCATTCGAACTACACGCCGGACAATGTATTTGGTTGGTACCGGCGAGAATTAACTATACCTGCGGATTTAGAGGGGCAGGACATTTATATCAATCTCGGCAAGATTGACGATGCTGACGAGACCTATTTTAACGGTGTAAAGGTTGGTGGTATGGGTTATTTTCCGCCCAACTACGCTTCGGCCTGGGATATCTTCCGGTATTATAAAGTACCCCGGGAAATAATTCACTACGGCAGCAAGAACAGCATAGCCGTTCGGGTGTTTGACGGCATAATGGGAGGCGGTATTTATACTGACGGAGAAAAAATAATCGAGGGCCCTTTTGAATCTACCTGCCCGGGTGGAAGCGGTGCCGGCTATATAAACGCGGGTATTGGCTGGTACAGGAAAGAGTTTAAACTGCATGAAAATATTAAAGACAAGCGTGTGTTCATCGAATTCGACGGCGTGTATATGAACAGCAACGTCTGGATCAACGGCGTTCATCTAGGCAATCGACCATACGGCTATTCCAGTTTTCAGTATGAATTAACGCGGCACCTGAAATTTGGCGGCGAAAAAAATGTTTTGGCGGTCAGAGTCGAAGTCCAGCAGCCGTGCTCGCGTTGGTATTCCGGGGCGGGTATCTACAGGAATGTGCGCCTAACGGTAACGGACCCGGTCCATATCGCGCATTGGGGAACATATGTCTCCACGCCGGATGTGTCTGAGAGCGAGGCAACAATTCGCATTGAAACGAAGATCATGAATCAATCCGGCTCTGCACGGCAAGTTACACTTGCGACTGTTATTATAGATGAAGTCGGGTATGTTTCTGATAACCAAAGTTCCCTGCAAAAAGTGGAAGCTGACAGCATCGGTATTTTCGTACAGTTTATCAAAGTTCCAAAGCCAAAACTATGGTCCCTGGAAGATCCGACTCTTTACTATGTTAAATCCAATGTCCATGTAAACGGCCTGGCTACGGATTCCAGTAAAACGAGCTTCGGAATCCGTACCTTTGAATTTACCACAGAAAATGGTTTTTTCTTAAATGGCAAACATGTCGATATCAAGGGTGTGTGCCTGCATCACGACCTGGGATGCCTGGGCGCTGCCGTGAACAAGCGGGCCATCGAGCGTCAGTTGGAAATCATGAAAAGCATGGGCTGCAACGCTATTCGCACCAGCCACAATCCGCCTGCACCTGAGCTGCTGGATTTATGCGACCGCATGGGTTTCCTGGTTATGGACGAGGCCTTCGACGAATGGAAATTGTCAAAAACCATCTTTGGATACGGTCGGTTTTTTGACG
>CAYSHN010000490.1:0-3206 GCA_964430815.1 uncultured Calditrichota bacterium
GAAGCGGAGGAGTGCGCCTTATGCCGCGATCCCAAGCGGCAGCAGGACACCCTCTGCGTGGTGGAGCAGCCGCGCGACCTGATGGCCCTGGAGCAGTCGGGGGCGTACCGGGGGCTGTATCACGTGCTCCTGGGCCGGATTGCTCCCTTGGAGGGCGTTTCGGCCGAGCAGTTGACCATCGAGGCCCTGGTCCGCCAGTATGAAAAGTTGTTAAGTATTGATAATATTCAATTACAGTTCGCTGAGGAGGCCCTTGTCGAGATTGTAAACATTGCCAGGAAGCGTAATACAGGTGCCCGGGCACTGCGGGCTATCATGGAAAATACGATGCTGGAGATTATGTATAAATTGCCCCTGCTACCTAATGTAGAAATCTGTACTATCACCAAAGAAACGGTAAGCGGGAAAGCAGATCCGGTTTTAACCTTTAAAAAATCCAAGAAAACTGCTTGAGGTTATTTAAGAGATTTTAATAAAAAGGCTGCTGGATAATTTATTCAGCAGCCTTTTTATTTGATATATCGAAATTACTGAACAGGATTCAGGATAACTTACTAACGAATTTCGTTAATCTTGATTTTTCACGATCGGCTTTATTACGGTGGATGATCTTCTTGCTGGCGGCCTGGTCGATATACGGAGTAGCATCACTTAATAATTTTTCACCTTCTGCTTTTGTTTTTGCTTCACGTATGGATTTGACAATCGTACTGAATTTTTTACGATACTGTCGGTTGCGTAACCGCCTGGTGGAAGAAGAACGGATTCTTTTCACTGCTGACTTATGCTGTGCCATAATGTATACCTTTTTATTAAATAGCGTTCATTATAAGTTGCGAAATTTAAAGATTAACCTGATGGATGTCAATTTAAATTCTTGGTTTCAATAAAATTAATATAATTTTTATTTAAGACTTTATTATCCGAATATGTTATTGTATATTTACAACCACGAAATTTAGATATTCATATATTATGGAGAAAATATATGGAAACAAAAAGGTTATGGATAATCTTCATTACTATACTGGTTGTCTGCTTTACAGTTCTCGGTTTCTTTGGCTATGAGATTTATCTGCAGAAGCCGCCTATACCAGAGCGGGTGAGTACACCGGATGGTCAACTGCTTTTTACCGGTCAAGATATCAGAGATGGACAAAATGTCTGGCAATCCATTGGCGGACAGGAAGTCGGAACTATCTGGGGGCATGGTTCTTATGTTGCTCCGGACTGGTCAGCTGACTGGTTGCACCGGGAAGCGATATATATATTGAATGCCTATGCCCGGCAAGATTATAGCCTTGCTTACGATTCGATTGATGCCGAACAGCAGGCAGCTTTGCAGGTCCGGCTGCAAAAAGAAATGCGAACAAATACCTATCAGGAGCAAAATGGAAATCTGCAGATCTCTAATCTGCGGGCACAAGCTATTAAGGAAAATTTTAAGTATTATTCAGGCCTGTTCATGGCTGAGTCTGCTTTAGCCACACTACGTGAACAGTACGCCATTCCGGAAAATACTATTAAATCCCAGGAACGGATGCACCAATTAAATGCCTTTTTCTTTTGGACTGCCTGGGCTTGTGTAACCAACCGCCCCGGCAACACAATCACTTATACCAACAACTGGCCACCTGATGATCTGGTAGGCAACCGTCCTACCGGTTCGCATATCCTGTGGACCGGTTTCAGTGTCATCATGTTATTAGTCGGTATCGGTTTACTGGCTTATTATTATGCCCGCCAAACCGATACAAGTCTGAGTCCGCCGGCAATTCCGGAGACTGATCCGCTGTCAGGTTTGAATGCTACCCCTTCGATGAAAGCCACGTTGAAATATTTCTGGGTGGTGACAGGGCTCATCCTCTTTCAGGTGATTTTGGGTATCATCACTGCCCATTACGGAGTGGAGGGTAAAGGATTTTACGGTATTAAACTGGACACGGTTTTACCATATGCGATATCACGGACCTGGCATGTTCAATTAGCGATTTTCTGGATTGCTACTTCCTGGTTGGCGACTGGGCTGTACATAGCCCCGGCAGTATCCGGTGTGGAACCCAAATTTCAACGGGCGGGTGTTAATTTTCTTTTTATCGCTCTGCTGGTGATTGTGGTTGGGTCGCTGCTTGGTGAATGGTTAGGGGTCATGCAAAAATTAGGATTTGTACAAAATTTCTATTTTGGACATCAGGGATATGAATATGTCGATTTAGGGCGCTTCTGGCAGGCGTTTCTTTTTATCGGACTGGTGCTTTGGTTGTTATTAATGGCCAGGGCTCTGGTACCGGCACTCAGACAACCATCGGAGAATCGCCAGTTATTGAGCATGTTTTTAATTTCAGCAATTGCCATTGCCGCCTTTTATGGAGCGGGGCTGATGTGGGGCCGGCAAACCAATCTGGCGATTGCTGAATACTGGCGCTGGTGGGTGGTCCATCTGTGGGTGGAAGGTTTCTTTGAAGTGTTTGCCACCGTTATAGCGGCATTTCTATTCACCCGTATGGGTCTGTTGAATGTAAAAATTGCTACCTCCAGTGTCATCTTCGCTACTATTATCTACCTGGCCGGCGGTATCATCGGTACCTTTCATCATTTATATTTTACCGGTACGCCGACATCAATTATGGCACTGGGTGCAACCTTTAGTGCCCTGGAAGTAGTACCGCTAATTATGATCGGCTTTGAAGCTTACCATAACCTGAAACTCAGCAAAGCAACTTATTGGATTAAGGCCTATAAATGGCCTATTTATTGTTTTATTGCAGTTTCTTTCTGGAATCTGGTGGGAGCAGGTATCTTTGGATTCCTGATCAATCCGCCCATAGCGTTATATTACATGCAGGGTTTAAACACGACACCAGTGCACGGTCATACGGCCTTATTCGGTGTATACGGAATGCTGGGTATCGGGTTGATGCTGTTTGTATTGCGTGGATTAACCAGCCGTAATATCTGGAAGGATGGTTCACTCAAGTTTGCCTTCTGGGCTATCAATATCGGTTTGATATTGATGGTATTGTTGAGTATTCTGCCATTGGGCCTGGTCCAAACCGTAGCCAGTGTCCAAAAAGGGATCTGGTATGCGCGTTCGGTAGAATTCATGAATAATCCTGACCTGGATCTGCTGCGCTGGTTGCGGGTGGTAGGAGATACGGTTTTCACTTTAGGTACCCTGGCGCTGGCCTGGTTTGTGATTGGATTGA
>CAYSHN010000491.1:0-3175 GCA_964430815.1 uncultured Calditrichota bacterium
CCCTGGAAATGGACGCTTTCCGCGTAGCGGTTATCGATCTGACCAACCGCATTATCCAGATCATGGATAAACGCCCCTGGCTTTGTGATGTGGTTAAAGTTAACGGCAGAGAATTATTCATTGATGCCGGACGGGAAAGTAATCTTAAACTACAGGATACACTGCAAATTTTCCAAAAAGGTGAATTGATTACCAATTTAAGCGGACAACCAATCGGTTATCGTGAAAAATATCTGGACGCAGGGGTGGTTTCTGAATTGGTCGGTGAGCGCGGTGCTCTGTTGCAGGCAGTGCATCTGGATACGTTTCAGCTACCATTAATTTGCCGCTTGACCAAATAAAATCGATCAACTAACGGAATTTGTATGAGACCCGCTCTAATAATTTTTATATGGCCATTCTTATTCTGGGCCTGTCTGCCACAGGCAAAATTCTTAGCTCCCGATTATATCAAACCTAGCCGCGTAGCGATTTTACCAACGATTAATAATACAACTGATGTAAAAGGAGGAATAGTCATTCGTCATCTGCTCTTCGAAGAACTGGAAGATGAAGACAATTTTCAACTGGTACAGCCCGATCTGGTCGACTCGCTGTTAAATCTTGAGGGTATCACCGATGGCGGACAGTTATCTACTATACCTGATTCGCTCATGCACACAATTTTGTCCGCCGACGGTCTGCTCTACCTCACTTTACTGGAATGTGAGTTTTCAACCATTGGTGTCAGTTCAACCAGAATCGTAAAAGCAAATTTCAAATTATATAATGGTGATCATCATCTGATCTGGGAAGACGAACGGGAGGTGGATAAGGGAAAATCAACCTTTGACACTATCTTAGGCGCTTTGACCAATCCGGCACAAGCAGCGAAAGAATCAATAGAAGATTTTGGTAAACAAACAGGTGAAAAAGCCGTCAAGATGTGGCTGACAGAACATGAACTAAAAGATGAGATGCTTGAAATTATTAAAAATTCCCTTGAAACACTGCCCTGAATTTAGACATCAGTAAATCTCAAATTCCAAGATCCAAATCCCAAAACCCAAATCACTAATCCCGATTTATTTCTCCGCCGAAGGTCTCTTCGTGCTTCTCCGTGGAACTTCGTGTAATTCTTTAACCCAAGCACCAAATTCCAATCACCAATTACAAATATTACAGGTGGATATCACATTATTTGAATAGTGGTAATTCCGAGTAAAAAGAACGTTATTATCTCCAGAAATTCAGGAAGAGGGTTATAATTAAAGCATTGGTGAAATCGATAAAGAAAGCACCTACCAGCGGAACTACCACAAAGGCCCGTGGTGCTGGTCCATATTTCTCCACCAACGCTTCCATATTGGCCATAGCATTGGCGGTTGTTCCCAGCATAAAGCCACAGAAGCCGCTGCTGATCACAGCTGAATCATAATCACGGCCGGTCAGACGAAAGATGATCCACAGGCAACTGACCGTAATCAATACTATTTGGAAGAAAAGGATTACAAACATTGGAAGGGCCAGGTCGGCCAGTTTCCACAACTTAAGAGTCATTAAGGCCATGGCAATAAACAGGGCTAGGGCAACACTGCCAATATCATCGATAGTGTGTTGGGAAAGTTTCAACACGCGTGTAACATCATCAATATTACGGATAACTGCTGCCACTAGCATGGCTCCAATATATGCCGGGAGTGTGATACCCAGGTTCAGGAAGAAGTGGCTCAGCCATGAACCAACCCACATCGCTAATAGAATGGCGACACCACTTTTAAGCAGTAGCTGATATCCTTTACTTTCTGTAGCCATACCGTCGGTAGACTGATGCGGAGATTGACTTTCAAGATCATTCTGCAACATGGATTTTCTGACTGAACCGTTTCGCGGTGCCTTAGATTTCAATTTATATTTGTCGATCAGATAGGTCCCGATCGGTCCTCCCAGCAAACCGCCGCTGGTAATACCGACCAGAGCGGCAGCAATGGCCAGAGAAGCAGCAGCCGGAACACCAGCCTCTTCAAAGAGCGGGGCAAAAGCCAGGCCAGTAGCCGGTCCACCGGTGAGGGTAACCGAACCGGTCATAACCCCAAACAGCGGATGCACTCCCAGCGGAAAACTTAAGAAAACACCCAGCAGATTCTGTGCTACAGCAAAAATTGTGGCGATAATAAAAAAACTCATGACTTGCGGACCAGCCGTTTTTAACAGAGATAAACTGGCCCCGAATCCAATAGTAGTAAAAAAAGCGATCATCAGTGGAGTTTGCAACGTTGTGTCAAAAACAAAAAGATCCACTTCATTTTGCCGGGTAATTAATATGATAAATGACAACAGCAATCCGCCGATTACCGGAGCAGGTATATTATAACGATCGAGCGGTTTGATGATATGGCGCAGTCCATAACCAGCAAAAATAACCACACCGGCCAGAGCTAAAGTATGTATTAAATCAAGTCTGAACATAACTTCTCATTTTTCAGATATTAGCATTTATTTCCATAATAATTCTTGATAATTAATTCCATGGATCAGCTAATTAGGTTGAAAGATACAAAATGGTATTAAAATGATGCAACATATTTTGAGCTGGTTATTTTAATGCTGAAGTCTTGATTATATTCAGGATGGAAAAACCACTATTGATATTGTCTGTTTATTCAGGTTTTCATAATTTATTATGAAATTGAGGAAAACATTATGATGGAAATAGCAGGTGTTGAAATATCTGAAAGTCTTTTTTCTTATTTAATTCTACCACTTTTTATTTTTTTCGCCCGTATCTGCGACGTGAGTATTGGCACAATCCGGATTATTATGATTGGCCGTAGCCGGCGTGGTATGGCCGCCTTACTCGGATTTTTCGAAGTAATCATCTGGTTGATTGCTGTGTCTCAGGTTCTGGGTCATCTCAACAACGTGATATCCTATATTGCTTATGGCGCGGGCTTTGCTGCCGGGAATTATATCGGTATCTCCATTGAAAACCGGCTGGCTCTGGGCATGCAGGCGCTGCAGATCATAGCCGAAGAAAATCTAAAAGCCTTGTCCATGTTGTTACGCCAGGAAGGATTTGGAGTAACCAATCTTGCCGCCAAAGGCCAAAAAGGACAAATGGATTTTATCTACGTGGTGACTCCCAGAAAGAGATCAGACGAAGTCCTTTCGATAGTAAAAGAATTCGATCCCAACG
>CAYSHN010000492.1:0-3174 GCA_964430815.1 uncultured Calditrichota bacterium
TCCCCCAAACGTTTTCGTCCAGAGCGTATCACCAGAGGCATTGGTTTTAATCAGCCAAACATCTCTGATACTGGTGGCAGAACCAGATAAATCTGTACTTCCAGTTATGATATACCCTTCATCTTTAGTCTGCTGGACAGAATGACTAACATCATGAAAACTTCCCCCAAATGTTTTTGTCCAGACGGTATCACCAGAGGGATTTGTTTTAATCAACAGGACATCCCGAATACCCGTACTGAATGAAGAAGTATATCCAGCTATAATATATCCTTCATCTGTGGTCTGTTGAACCGAATAACCCCAATCATCACCACTTCCCCCAAACGTTTTTGTCCAGAGCGTATCACCATTAATATTGGTCTTAATCAGCCAAACATCAGAATTACCTGCACCGAATGAAGATGTACATCCTGTTATTATATATCCCCCATCAAGAGTCTGTTGGACTGACTCGCCAAATTCACTTTCACTTCCCCCAAACGTTTTTGTCCAGAGCGTATCACCAAAGTAATTTGTTTTAATTAACCAAACATCACTACTACCAGCACCGAACGAACCTGTCCATCCAGTAATAATATATCCTTCATCTATAGTCTGTCGCACTGAATAACCATAATCCGAACTAGTATCCCCATAAGTTTTTGTCCAGAGCGTATCACCAGAGGCATTTGTCTTAATCAGCCAAAGATCAGCGCCATTTGGACCTAATGAATATCTAAACCCAGTTATGATATAACCATCATCTATAGTCTGTTGAATTGAAAAACCAGTAGCAGAAGAATTAGAACTTCCCCCGAACGTTTTTGTCCAGAGCGCGTCACCAGAGGCATTGGTTTTAATCAGCCAAACATCATTGCCACCAGCACCGAATGAATTTGTCTGTCCAGCTATGATATATCCTTCATCTATAGTTTGCTGGACTGAAAAACTCACATCCTCACCACTTCCCCCAAACGTTTTTGTCCAGAGTGTATCAATCTGAGCAGAAACATCAGACATAGATAATAGAATTATAAAAATAATTCCTTGAGATAATTGTTTTGTGAGTTTTTGGTACATAATTACTTCCTACCTACAATTTATTTTTTCCTATTTTGTATTACAAAATTCGTTACTGCTATATGTTCTAAATATTAAAATGGATGGATACCAGCAATAAATTAACGATTAGGATAATAAAACCAATATCGTCTGGAATTTGCTGGTTTAATGATAAATAATTTAATATGTGGATTTGTCAAATCAATAGATATTTTATAGGAAGGGAGAATACTGACGATAATACAACCGCCAAGCAGGCGCAATGATTGGGCAATCTTAAGTACTCAGGTACTAAGGGACTCAGGTACTTTTTTACTCAGTGCCTCAGTGCCTTTTCTAAGTGCCGAAGGAGGGACTCGAACCCTCACGAGTTATCACACTCACTGGATTTTGAGTCCAGCGCGTCTACCAGTTCCGCCACTTCGGCTAATGCGATTCGGAATTTAAACAGATTAAATTTTAATGTCAAACGAACACAATGATTCATGATTAATTTTCAGCGGCGATTTTTTCGAATGTCGAACGAATCTGCTCTGCGGTCAACCAACCGATAAGTTTTTCCCGAATTTTACCTTTACTGTCAATGAAGAAACTAGTTGGTAAACCCGTTACGCCATATTTCTCGGCAACCTCTTTTTTATCATCCAACAATAAAGGGATAGTCAACCGGTATTCCTGCTTCAGTTCCAATACATGCTCTCTACCTTGCCCTACATTCACGGCCAGGATCCGTAAACCCTTGCTGTTCAATTCATCGTGCGCCTGCTGCAGTTTCGAAAACTCTTTACGGCAATGCGGACACCAGTCAGCCCAGAAATGAAGCAATACGATTTTTCCGCGATAGTCTTCCAGATTGTATTGAACAGAATCAACGCCAGTAAGGGAAAAGGAAGTTGCCTGCTGGATTTGATTCACTTTTTTATCCTGGATGCAACCTGAGGAAGTTAAGAGAAAAATGGAGACAAAGAGACAGAGAGACGAAGAGACCAAGAAAGGTACTAATGGATTGAGGCACTGAGGCACTACGGTTTTGGAATGCATGTTTTTAAAATCTCAACTATCTGTTTTGAGTAATTTATTGTATGGTTATGTACTATTATCAAATGAATAGATCCCCGCTTTCGCGGGGATGACACTACAGGAGCATACTTAGGTACTAAGGGATTCGGGTGCATATTACTTTGTGCCTTTGTTCCTTTGTGCCTTTAAAGACCCACCTCATCATACTGCAACTGCGGTTTAACGATCTCATCAATCGCCTTCACCTGCCGCAGCAAAGCCTCTAATCGCTGCAAAGGCAGCATGCTGGCGGCATCACAGAGGGCATGCTCGCAATCGGGATGAGTTTCGATAAAGATCGCATCGATTCCGGCCGCTGTTCCGGCCCGGCTGAGTGTAAATATAAATTCCTTAGCCCCGCCGCGCTTGTCACTGCTGCTGACCCCATATTTGCGTATGGCATGGGTGGGATCTAATACCACCGGATATCCGAGATCACGCATCACCTTCAGATTACGCATATCCATGACCAGATTATGATATCCAAAAAATGTACCGCGGTCCGTCAGTAATATTTTATCATTGCCGGTAGATTTTAATTTGTTAATGATGTGCTGCATATCCTGGGGATGCAGAAATTGTCCTTTCTTGACATTCACTACCCGGCCGGTTTTACCCACGGCCACTACCAACCCAGTCTGCATGGAGAGATACGCCGGGATCTGAATCACATCCAGAACTTCGGCACAGCTCTCGGCATCATGCAGGTCATGAATATCGGATAAAACCGGAATGCCAATATTTTCTTTCACTTTCTGTAAAATGCGTAATCCTTCTTTCACACCCGGACCCTGGAAGGTATCCACCGCCGAACGATTATCCTTGAGATAAGAAGATTTAAAGATCAAAGGAAAACCGAGTTTATCGGCGATCTTCTTAATTTGCTCTGCAGTCGATAACACCAGTTTCTCCGATTCGATTACACAGGGACCGGCGATCAGGGTCAGCGGATTACCGGTGCCGATTTTGATTTTACCTATTTCGACAATTTTCATGGATATATCTCTCCGTTTTTTCTTCTTTTACCACTTGACTATGTGAAAAGGGTAAAGGGTAAAGAAACAAACTTAT
>CAYSHN010000493.1:0-3173 GCA_964430815.1 uncultured Calditrichota bacterium
CAAGAGAAAATAATATTCCATTACGAATAAATATATTTCTTCGTGATATTGTTCTTTGACTAACATCTTCCGGCGATCTGGCTTGTATTTCTACTACGGTTTTTCAGACTGATTACAAAAGTCTGCCCCCTGTCTGCGCCAGGCAGGCAAACATGTATCAGGAGTCTATGCTCCGGACATATTGACGTCAACCTTGGCTATTCCAATCAAAGGTATGGTTTCCACCTGGTTAGTGGAACCAGTTAGTTAAAGGATTCAGCAAGGTGCAGACCTTTGGGAAAGTCAGTCGGATATATAAGACCCGTGTAGCCGGTCCAATCAATCGCAACCAGGTTCAGGATGTGTTCATGATCATATCCTCATAAAAATGATTGTACTTCGAGTACATTTAAATTTAGGAGTGATCGATAAGTGAACTTATCTAAACATGACCTGAGTTAGACATATGGCTCCGGCTGCACGGTCTTTATTGCTGTAAGAATTTGTTCATATCAAAAGCCTGGTGGTTCTTTAACATATAGTAAACGGCTCTGCCTAATTTGTGGGAAATGATAGCCAGGGCCCGCGCTTTGCCATGTTTATTCTTCAATTTGAGGTGAAGGTCTTTGATGGGCTGCTTATCGCGGATTAGGAGCAGGGTGGCTTCACTGAAGGCCCATTTGAGATAGGCGTTACCCATTTTACGGTTACCGGAGCCTTTTATTTTGCCGGCCGATTCCTTAAGCGGTCTGATTAGGCGGGCATATGAGGAAAAATTCTGGACTCTTTCGAATCGATCGACAGACTGTATTTCATAAAGCATAACCAGGGCGAGGATTTTACCGACGCCTGGTATGGTTTGCAAAAGGTAAAGATCATTGGGCCTGTGTTCTTTGGCATGGTTGGTTAAATAAAGTTCGACATCATTAAGCAGCAGGTCATACTGTCTAAGTAAAGTCAGATTCAGTTCAACACTCTTACGAACACTGAAATCTTCGAATTGCTCACTGATGCCTGAGCGGTTACGTTTTCTGGAAATACACTTGTTAAACTCAGGCAGGTTGTATTGGGTTCGGGTGTTCTGAATATGGGAGAGAAGTTCAGCTCGTTTATACATAAAGTGCATTCGGCGGCGCAGGAGGTCGCGGGTGGAACGTAATTCCTGCGGATAGACATAGGCCATGGGGATCATTCCTGCTTTTAATAACTTGGCAATTTTGAGTGAATCGATTTTATCGTTTTTGACCTTTGAACCGTGGATCGCCCTCATGTACAGGGCGTGGCCTAATACAAAAGGTATATTAAGACTTTTGCAGAAATCAGCGATCCAGTACCAGGTGAACATGCATTCAACGGCGACCACGATATCTGGGAGATAAGGAGTAAGGGTTTTAAGCAGGATATCAGGCGATGTTTGGAGATTGGTGTGAACTAAAATTTCTTCGGCTTGACTGAGGATACATATATACATATTTTTAGTATATAGATCGATCCCGCAGTAATACTGATGTTGCTGAGTGTAAAATCGCATCTTGTCCTCCTAAGGTTAAGTGGATTGACCAACTAAAATGTTAGTGGTGGAAATAAAGGACAAGAATAATATCAATTCACTCCAGCGGACGCTGAACCGATCGGCATGAATTGCTGATATTTTGATAAGTGGCTCAGCGCCGCTGACTTTCGGACGTTAGCGAATTACAAGTTATTAAAAATTTTATAATATTTCATCATGAGAAAATTAGTTATACTAATGTACGTTTTTATTAGTTTTTCTTATTCAATTGCTCAAAATCATTGGTTCTTTCATATAGGGCTTATTTCTTCTACATTTAAGAACTCACATAATTTTGACAGAATAGAATTCATTGAAGGCTCATATTATGGTCTTGGTAGGGAGTGGGTATTTAAGAATAATTTTTTTCTCTCACTAGAAATTAATTATATCACAAAAGATGGTTTATTAAAAGATAAAGTAATTTAACCGGCAAGATATATTGATCCACCAGTTGATATTTATAAAAGTGACATTATTTGTAAGATAGGTTTTGTTGAAATACCACTGCACTTAAAACATGGTTTTAATATAGGCAAAGATGTTGTTATTAAAATATTTTCGGGTATAAATTTCTCTATTCCAATCAAAGATTTGACAGTAATAATACAAAAGAAATTATTTCTGTCTTCTGTTGATCCTGATTTATACCCATATCTTTTTGATTATTATAAATGGGTGGAATCTGGATTTGGTAATAATAACTGCGATATTGTTTATCAGTTTGGATTTGAATTGAATTATAAAAAGATAGGCTTAGATTTTAAATATGCGCTTGATGGACGAGAAATATGGTGGTTTGATTCAATTTCTGAGGTTCACAAGATTATGTATAATTACCAATCTTCATTAATATTGTATCTATAGAATAAAACACTAATTGATATAAGTCGACCAACGTTCGCTAACAATCTGCTACACAGGACGCCTGGCCTAGTAGCATGAATTCATTATTTGTATTGTGGCGGCGCCTGTGAGCAGAACCGTTAGAGAACTATTAAAAATGGGAACAATATACTTGAATATGCGTACATTATTACGTACGTTATATACAAATTGAGGTGCTAATGAAAACAATAAGCGTAACAAAGGCCAGATCGAGACTATATAAACTATTAGATGAAACAAGGACTTCCGGTGAGCCAATTCAGATTACCGGTAAAAGATCAAATGGGATATTGATTTCAGAAACTGATTGGCGAGCTATTAGTGAGACATTGTTTCTCTTATCTATACCTGGTATGCGTGAATCTATCCGGAAAGGATTAAAGGAACCAATTGAAAAATGTGAGCCGGAGATTAAATGGTAAAATGGAAACTGATTTATACAAAACAGGCACAAAAAGATGCGAAAAAAATATCAGCAGCAAATCTAAAAGATAAAACTATTGAAGTTCTAAATGTCCTTGAAGAGAATCCATTTAAGTCTCCTCCACCGTATGAAAAACTAGTTGGTGATCTAGCCGGAGCTTATTCCAGAAGAATAAATATTCAAAATAGAGTTGTTTATCAAATATACGAGAAAGAGCATATTGTAAAAATTATTCGAATGTGGACGCATTACGAATAATAAAATATATTATTCTCTAACAACGGCATCAACCGGACCTGCCTGAAGCAGGCCGGTTATGCCTAGTCGTTA
>CAYSHN010000494.1:0-3164 GCA_964430815.1 uncultured Calditrichota bacterium
CACCCCATACCTGCTGGTTGATGGCTATTTGTCCGGGACCTTCGACATAAGCACTGGCCTCCATCGTTATATCGCTCGGCAGGATGGCCATCAGATCAATAATATTAGGATGCGGATCATTAACATTAAGCACCCTGTGCAAGATACCACCGTCCGAAGATCTGGGTATGATCATCTGTATCGGCGCCAGGGTTACCGTTCGGGTGTCATTGTTACCCCTAATATTCATCGTAATATTAATCGGTATGTCCGTTTCATTATATAGATTTAAGCGCATATTGAGGCTATCCAGGAAGACATTAGCATTGCCCTCAATTTTGGAAGTATTGAACAGATCGCTTTTTTTCACCGGATCGATCTTAATATCGATCTTATCCAGAATCGCATTGGCCTCGTAAAAATAAACAGATTCGGGGTATACCTTTACCAATATACTGTCCGATTCGGATATATTAACCAGCCCTTCCGAGGAATCAGTCAGGGCATATACATCGTAAAGAAGGTAATCGATTACCTCCCCTGAATTAGGATTGGGATGATCTTCAATTCTCAGACCATCGAGAGTAAGTACTTCCCTCTGGGTTACCAGCGGATCCAGATGATAGGACCGGCTGAATTCTTCACCGTTAAAATTATCATGAATATTGGGCATGGTAATCAGAACATCTGCCGGAACTTCCAAGCGGTTCTCAATATCCACATTTATCAGTCCATGATCGATCACTGCCCAATATATATGATGCCGTTGATCCGTCATATCTGAAGAATCCACCAGATCGATCATCTGGGGTGGTAAGATACACCGTGATTCATAAACAATCAGATCATTGATCCGCACTACCACCCAGAGAGAACTTGCGCTATCCTGGCTGGTAATCATATGGTCCTGCTCGGCTTGTACCGGCAGATTGATGGATAATAAAAACCGGTTGACAAAAGTCTGATCCGTTAAATCAATCGGTGGATTTGAATATCCGCTGCTGTAGGCATTAATCGAATCAGGGAATTCAGCGGTACCCAATAGATTTAAACTGGTATCGCGAACTACGATACTGCAACCCCTATTTAAATTCAGAAAGGTATTATTGACCAGTTCCAGCGTCATCTGTCCCGATTTAGCATGGGCCCAGATATAAGTCGGAAATGACGTGCGCCGATTGGGCAAATTCACTGTTCCTCCCGGAACATCGATCAATGTTCCCACTATTAGTGGTACACCTAACATATCCGCTGTTGTCATTTTATCTGTATAAATAGGACCTAAGTTACCCAGATCAATGTCGTCGATATGATCTCCGTTGGAATCAGGATCTGCAAGCGTGGCTAAACTCTCTGGTTCAACGCTATGGCGGTCCAGTGAATCGATGACCGAGATTTCCAGAAAAGTGGTATTGGTCAGGGTTGTATCCAGAACGATATTAGAATCATCGGTGGCCTCTTCCATCACCCAATCAGCATAAGGAATAGGAATCCTCCATTCAACCAACCAATTGGGTAATTTGGGTTCCTCGAGGGAACAGGCCAGAAAAAAGATCAGACCGATAATCAAAAAATTATGACAGAACGATTTTAATGATAAACGTAGTTTATCCAATGATATGTCTCACGTTAATGTATGATTTTAAATTCTCGGCAAAATTTTTAATACTTTAAGTTTTATTTTATATCTCTGCGTTGAGCTTCATCACATTTTGAGCTTCTGTACGAATTCAAAACCGGCATCAATGGCTTTAACATTTATTTCCATAAACCGCTTATGCTTGACCACTGCTTTGAGTGCTTCATAAACTGCGGGTTTTGTAAGTAAACCCGCATGCCCGATGTAGGCTCCTATCACTACCATATTTGCCACCCGTGTATTCCCCAATTCATCAGCAATCTTTGTTGCCGGAATGGCGATTACCTCTATATCCTTACGTTTAGGTTGCACCTCAATTAAAGAGGTATCATAAATCAATAATCCGCCTGATTGCATATCCGCTTCAAATTTTTCCAGGGAAGGACGATTCATGGCAATCAACACCGTAGGATTACTGACCATGGGCGAACCAACCTCAATGTCGCGAATATTGACATGGCAATTGGCAGTACCACCCCGCATTTCAGGACCGTAAGACGGTAACCAGGATACAAAGTAATTCTGCAGCATACCGGCCTGAGCCAGAGTAGCACCCAACAGCAGAACACCCTGACCGCCAAAACCGGCAATGATGATTTCAGGATTGGTATATTTCTTCGCTGCGGATGTACGATTGAAGGTTTTTTCTTCCTCGACACCAATATCCAACAGACCTTTAATTTCCTCAGTGGCAGGCTGAATCGTTTCCGCTGTGTACGGTTCCACTTCTTTAGTACGATCGCGATAAACTCCCAGCGGAAATTGTGCTACCATGGTTTCGCTGATCCACTTCAGGGATTCAACCGGATCCAACTTCCAGCCTGAAGGACAGGGCGAGAGAATTTCCACCAGTGAAAAACCAAGGTTCTCGATCTGACATTTAATCGCTTTCCGTATAGCCAATCTGGTTTTAGCCCGCTGTTTATTGTCAAACAGCCCCACCCGTTCAACATATACGGGTGCCTGAAGTTGACTGATTAATTCTGCAATTTTAATCGGATATCCTTCATTGGACGGCCGGCGTCCATAGGGTGAAGTTGTGGTCTTTTGTCCCACCAAAGTAGTGGGGGCCATCTGGCCACCGGTCATACCATAAATGGCATTATTCACAAAGAATACACTAATATTCTCACCACGATTGGCCGCATGTATAATCTCCGCAGTCCCTATTGCTGCCAGATCACCATCCCCCTGATAACTGATAACAATCGAGTGAGGGTGGGCGCGTTTGATACCGGTGGATACAGCCGGAGCGCGGCCATGGGCGGCCTGGATATTACCGGTAGCAAAGTAATAATAAGCAAACACACTGCAGCCAACCGGACTGATCAGGATCGTACGGTCAGCCACACCAAAATCGTCCAGGGCTTCGGCAATCATCTTATGAACATTACCATGTCCGCAACCAGGGCAATAATGAGGCATTTTCTTATCCGCACTGGGATTACGTAAATACTGATCATAAAATGAAGTGGGTTTACGTAATACTTTACTTTCCATATGGTTAATCCTTATAATTATTGTAAAATCTGTTTTTTAATCTGAC
>CAYSHN010000495.1:0-3154 GCA_964430815.1 uncultured Calditrichota bacterium
CTAAGATGCTGGTCAGACCAGATGGAAGCATTTATGGAACCATTGGTGGCTCGGCCATAGAAAGTATGATCATAACAGAAAGCATAAAATGTTTACGTAACAATAACTGTTTGAAGATTACCCATAACCTGGATGATGCAGTTGATCATGATACCGGCATGATCTGTGGGGGAACCATGGAATTCTTCATCGAACCGATTAACATCGCTCCTCTGTTATATATCTTTGGTGCCGGACATGTAGCCCTGCCACTGGCCAGGCTTGCCAACCAGGTAGGATTTGACTATACGATAATAGAAGACCGTGGTGAGTATGCTACCCGCGAGCGGTTTCCCAACGCCCGGGAAATTCTCATAGGTAAACCAGATGAACTGGCCCAGCAGATTAATTTTTCAGCTAACGATTATATTGCAATTGTCAGCCGCAGTCACGAGATTGATTTTCAAGTTTTACGCCGGGTAATTAGCAAACCATTTTGTTACCTGGGCTTGATCGGCAGTAAAAAGAAACGGCAACAGATTTTCGACCGGCTGCGGGAAGACGGCATCTCTGCAGAGCTGATTGATACTATTCATACCCCTATTGGTTTGGCAATCGGGGCGGAATCACCGGAGGAGATTGCTGTCAGTATCGTGGCTGAACTGATCAAAATAAAGAACACTTGAAATGCCGGAAAGGATGGTAATTTATGTTACGACCGGAAATAGATGAATATTCTCCTTATTATTTAAATTATATTAAATTGCTGCCCGACGGCGATATTTTAGAAATTCTTGAACGGCAGGGTATGGAGACCTTTGAATTTTTCCAGAAGTTTAGTGAAAAGAACGCAGAGTACCGCTATGATCCAGACAAATGGTGCATCAAAGAGATTTTGCTCCATTTAATCGATACCGAAAGGGTCTTCACATATCGCGCCTTGCGTATATCCCGCGATGATACGACACCCCTACCATCATTCGACCAGGATGAATTTATCAGGAATTCGAATGTGATGCAGCGCCTGATCAGCGATCTGGGCAATGAGTACCAGTCTGTACGCAATGCCTCACTAACCCTCTTCCGCTCGCTGGATGAAGAAATGACCTTACGCATTGGTAATGCCAGTGGCAATACGCTTACTGTCAGAACTATTCCCTGTATAATTGCTGGTCATGAACTACATCACATCAAAATTGCTAAAGAAAAGTATTTAAAAATGCTACCGTTAAAGTAAACATAAACTCCGGGGTGAAAATTTAATTTGACATATTTTATCGTTACCCATACTTTTTCAATGGAAAATATCAGTATTAGCAATTCAGTTCGATTTGATTTATTAATGGCCCGCTTAGTTTTAATTTGAACCTATATATATAGATATAGATGGAGTATTCTATGCGTAATCAGCTGAAGGGGAAAAAAAGAAAAACCGGGTCAGCAGTAATGAACCGCCGTAATTTTCTAAAAAGAATAGGCGCATCCTCAGTAGGTCTGGCTGCGCTGGAAGGTGAAGGTCTGGTCGGAAAATTAAAAGCTACTGGTTTAGTTTCGCAGGAGCGAATTCTGGGTCCGGATCGATTCCAGGCAAGATTTCTGATCAATGGCCGGGAACTGCTGACGGTAATTGAACCGCGCATGACACTGGTGGATGTAATTCGCGATCAGTTACAGTTGACCGGAACTAAAATTAGTTGCAACCGGGGAGCCTGTGGAGCTTGCACGATTATTTTAAATGGCCGGGCGGTTAATTCCTGTTTGGTTTTAGCGGTTGACGCCATAGAAGTTCCGATCCTGACTATTGAAGGCCTGGCGGTGGCCGACGACCCGGACAAATTAGATCCGCTACAAGCCGCTTTTATCGAACATGATGCCATGCAATGTGGATTTTGTACCAGCGGGATGATCATGAGTTGTAAGAGTTTGCTGGATCGAAATCCCAGAGCTACTGATCAGGAAATAAAACAGGCCATAGGTGGAAATTTATGCCGCTGTGCCACTTATCCCAATGTATTTAAAGCTGTCAGAACTGTAGTTGATCGGAAAAAATAATTTTGGTTACTTGGAATAACCTTTGGATGAGATGAGGAGAAAAGCATGTCCCAAAAGGTCAAATTAAAAGTAGGGCTGGAAACAAATCCTCAACAAATAGAAATAGAAATACCGGATGCAGATCCACGTCCCTGGGATTTGACCGATAAACTGAAATTTGTCGGTTCACGGGTACCCCGTATAGATGGACATTTAAAGACCAGTGGTCGGGCCAAGTATACATATGATATTCAATTGCCCGGCATGTTGTATGCTAAAATTTTGCGTTCGCCCTATCCTGCGGCTTTGGTAAAAAGTATTGATATTTCAGCTGCCGAAAAATATGCGGGAGTCAAGGCTATTGTCCTGGTACAGGATGATCTTCCGCTGGTGCTACGTTTTGCCGGACAGGAGATTCTAGCTGTAGCTGCTGATACCGCAGAGCAAGCTCAACATGCGTTAAAATTAATAACGATCGAATATGATTTAAAACCATTTGTCGTCGACCTGGATAAAGCCAGACAAAGTGATGCACCCCTGGTTCATGAAAAAGAAGAGGATCGACAATTAACCAGCAATATCCGGCCTGCTGAAATTCAACCCAGGGATATGAAAGTGGAAGAAGTCGACCGGGTCATCGATAATTCCGCTGCAGTTGTGGAAGCTACTTACCGTACCCAGGTGCAAACACATTGCTGTATGGAAACCCACGGATTAGTAGCTAAGTGGGAAGAAGATGATAAAATTACGGTATGGACGTCCACCCAGAGCACTTTTTCTTACCGGGATAATATTGCCGATTATTTCCATGTACCTAAAGCAAATGTGCGGGTGATTACAGAATTTATGGGGGGAGGATTTGGCTCCAAATTATGGGCCTGGCCGGAATGTTATTTAGCCCTGAAATTAGCCAGGATTTCTCATCGACCGGTTCGCTTGATGCTGGAGCGTAAAGAAGAACAACTCGCTACAGGTAATCGTCCCAATTCCATACAGACCCTAAAGATAGGTGCCGGTCAGAATGGAAAAATTACCGGTATAAAATTGATATCTTATGGTAGTGCCGGAGTGGGTACCGATGCCGGCACAAGTGGGCCCGCCAGAAATATCTATGATTGTGATAAAATTTACACCTCAGACTCGG
>CAYSHN010000496.1:0-3141 GCA_964430815.1 uncultured Calditrichota bacterium
AGTTCTCTGACCTTTTCTAAGGGGGAACTCTTTGTGCCTCTGTGCCTTTATTCCTTTTTTACTTTAATCTTATCTCTGTTCCATTTAACTTATATTATTATGAATTCTATCAGAAAAAAAAGAATATTAATTCTCGATGATGAGGAAAGTTGGATTTCTGTATTGGAACAATTTTTAAAAAATCATTTTAACCAGGAGTTGCTGGAAATACAAACCACCACCAATCCCATTGAGGCTTTAAAAATAATTGAACAAAAGGACGGAGAGTTTGATTTAATTTCGACCTGTCTGGTGATGTCTTATTTGACCGGCTTCGAATTGATTGAAAAGGTGCACCGGGATTATCCACATATCAAGATCATGGTCATTACCGCTTTGCCTGGAAGAGATGAAAGCAAGCGGGCAATGGATCTGGGTGCTGGGATATTTTTATGCAAGCCGATGGATATGAAAATATATAAAGAGATTATCACGGACCTGTTAGCTGCCAGACCAGCAGATTTAGAAAATAAAGGAAGTATAAAATTTTTATGCCAGCCGCAGGGCGGCAAAGATAATTATGAGTTAATCATCTCCGTACCCGATCTTAATTCCACTTCTCTGCTGGATGAAGGTCTCGAATTGCTTGGTTCAGAGGAAGGGAATTTCTTGTTGAACTATAAGGGAAAATACAAAGAAGTTTTTAAACGTTACCGGGAATTGAGAGAAAAGGGCTGGTAAAAATATAGGAGTTCTAATTATGGCTAAAGGAATTGCCTTAACTATAGGTCTTAATGCGGTCGACCCGGCTCACTATGGCGGCTGGTCTGGCGCGTTAACTGCCTGCGAAGCTGATGCTCAGGATATGAGTGCCGTGGCGAAATCCCGCAAGTTTAAAGTGAAAACACTGTTAACTGCTGAGGCCACCCGTGATAAGCTAAGTTCAGAAATCATCAAAGCGGCCAAGGATCTCAAGGCAGGGGATATATTTCTTTTGACTTATTCCGGTCATGGCGGGCAAGTACCCGATCTGGCCGGAGATGAACCCGACGATATGGACGAGACCTGGTGCCTGTTTGATAGTGAACTCCTTGATGATGAACTTCACCTGCTGCTGGCTAAATTTGCCGCAGGGGTGCGGGTGCTGGTTTTGTCGGACAGTTGCCATAGCGGTACTGTAACCAGAATGGCTTATTACCGGGGTACCCTGATCAGTCTGGGGTTTACCGGCAGCGGGCAGATTACCGTTTATCGTTATATGCCTCCGGAAGTGGCCCTGCGTACCTATCGTGAAAACCGTCAGTACTATATTAAACTCCAGCGTAACGTACGTGCACGTAAAGCCAGCCAGAAAGTACGGGCCAGCGTGTTATTAATTTCCGGTTGCCAGGATAACCAGTATTCCGCTGACGGTACCTTCAATGGCCTGTTCACGGGCCAACTGCTGCGGGTCTGGAATCATGGCAAATTCAAGGGCAATTATAAGGATTTTCATAAAGCCATCGTACAGCGGATGCCACCCGACCAGACTCCCAATTATTTCTGGAGTGGAATATATAATAAATTGTTTGAAGCCCAGAAACCATTTACGGTATAATGATGAAGAACATATTTTTTCTAATCATATCAATTGCGGTTGTCATTATCCTGTGGGCTACTCCCGTCCTCTATCCTTTAAAGTTATTAGTGGTATTTTTCCATGAGTCGTCACATGCCCTGGCCACGATTTTTAGTGGTGGAGAAGTTGCACAACTGGTGCTGCTGAAAGAGCAGGGTGGCTATGTGATGTCCCGGGGCGGTAGTCGCTTCCTGACACTTAATTCGGGATATCTCGGTTCCTTGCTGTGGGGTGTGATAATCTATATGCTGAGTGTGCACACGCGCTTCGACAAGATAGCGCTCACTATTCTGGGTATTGCTATTGCTCTGATCACGGTATGGTTTGCCGGTAGTTTATTTACTATCGTATTCGGTTTATTTACCGGCATCACGCTGGTGCTGGTTGCCAGATATCTCAGTCAGGATATCAGTGATTTTGTACTCCGCCTGATCGGCCTCACCAGCATGCTTTATGTGCCCCTGGATATTTTCAGCGATACCATCTACCGCTCGCAGTTAAATTCCGATGCCCGGATGTTGGCTACCGAATATGGGGGAACCACCATTCTGTGGGGAACAATCTGGTTGCTGATCAGCATATCCATTATATTTATTTGCCTACGACGCAGTATGTTTAAGAGATCTGCTATTTGAAAAGCTTAGATAAACCGAGCTGCATACATCAAGGCTAATTTGTAAACCGCTTACCGATATGTTAAGTCGTTTATTTATCAATAAGTCCAAAACCATTGATCTTGATCCTGTTGGCCCTGTTCTTTTAGAGAAAAGCAATCGCGCCCGGCGTCTAAGGATTGGTATCAGGCCATTTAAAGGGATCCGGGTTACCGTCCCCTATGGCGTGTCATTTACCAGAGCTGAAGAATTTGTACGCAGCAATGTCGAATGGATGGTCAAACATCTCCGGCAGATGAAACAGGTAGAACAGCTGCATCAAAATATTAAAGAGGAATCGGTACCGCTAGACCGGCAGGAAGCGCGCCAGATTTTAATAAACAGACTCCAGGCATTAGCGCAGCAAAATGGTTTTTCATTCAATAAAGTTTTTATCCGTAATCAAACGACCCTATGGGGAAGTTGTTCAGCTAAGAATAATATCAATTTAAACCTCAGATTGGTCCGCCTACCTCAACATTTGATGGATTATGTAATTCTGCATGAGTTGGTACATACAAAAATTAAGAACCATTCCCCGAAATTCTGGATTGAATTGGCTAAATATATTTCCAATCCCCGATCGATCAGCAAAGAATTGAGAAAATGTAGTTTGATCGATCGAGGCTGAGGCGATTCTCCTTTTCGCAGGAGTTGAATATGGTAAGTTTATTCCCAGTGGGCAGCATATTTCCTTCATATTCGGTTATGCGATCGCCAAGTAAATTGCCTGGCAGGTATTTGTGAGTAGAAAATCAATTCCAGTTAACCCGGGGCAATCCATCCAAGATGAATAGGCGTTCCATGTTGAAGCGCCTATTTTTACTTTGTTCTCCTATTGAATACAACTAAATAAATATGCACATTATATGGCCTGAGGCAGAGAAAGAC
>CAYSHN010000497.1:0-3136 GCA_964430815.1 uncultured Calditrichota bacterium
TCCATTCCCTTCGGGTGGACGCGTTGGGCCTGGCGAATTTTTTCCGGATGCGGATACCCGGCATCCAGACAACCGCCGCTGATGATCGTACCGTCTTCCCGGCACACATTTACCCGTAGTATACCAGGGACGGCAGCAATTCCATCGTTAGCTAAACCCAGCACCAGGCCGGGATTGTTTTCTTTTTCATAAGCCCAAATAAATGAAGGACGGACGCGGTATCCTATCCGTCTGGCAATATGATCAATCGGTTGGGGATACTTTTCATAGTAACCTAGAATATTTTTCACTGATATATTATGCCAGTGCCACACCGACCAGTAATTTGCTCCCACATCGATGACGTGGGAAATGATATTTTCATTACGGGTAATCCCCTCCACAATACCCAATGCTTGAGGTTCGCCTGTAGTTATACCAACTTCACAAATGGCAGCTATCCATGGCGGCCGGTTACTTAATGCTTCGATCTGCTCATTTTCGATGAAGATCGTATCGGTGCGAATCCAATTGTGCATGCGAATGGTACGGTCCAGTAGCTCGGCATTACCCACATGGCTGAAATCAGGCTGAGTGTTGGTTACCAAAGGCGTTTTAGTCCAGAACTCCAACTGAGTCTCGAACATTTTAATGAATGTACTCTCAGCGGTATAGTCATCGGCGAAGATGTGTCCTGCAAACGGCCAGGTGTGACCTTCGCCCCAGAATCCATACATCATGGTATCCATGTATTCCACTAGTGGATTCCCATTTAATTCCGCGGCCAAGAGTTCATTCATTTCCCGGAAAGCAGCCTGATAAGCGGGATGGTCGTATTGCGGCATTTTATGTTCTTTTTGATAGCGTGTATCTGCAGAATTTCTTTTCCACTCCCCTTTTAATTTGATATAAGGTACTTTCTCCATCAGGAATTCAGGCATACCCGGATATTCAAAATCTGGATTTTCCAGCATGATCCGAAAACCCACCCGTTTATTATACCGTTTGGCCAGATCAAATGTTATTCTCCAGCCCTCGGGGAAATCCAGTTTCCCCTGCTGTTTTTGAATATCCCGCCAGTTAAGGCGGATATAAATTTTTTGTACAAACGGCAAACTGATCAGATCTTCACAATATTTTTCCAGGGTATCACCCTTGGTACGCGGTGGCCAATAATCTCCAGAAATGTAAACGGTAAGGCCCATACCGTAGTTAGGTACAATTTCCTTGGAGGGGGTAGTAGCCATGACCACGTCGCTGCCCGGAACAATTTCTTCCGGAGCATACTGAGGGAACGGACCCTGATACAAACGGTCCTTTACCTGGGGGCCAGGTCCAAAATCGTATTTATCCCAGTTATGAGCAGGCACAAAAGCCTGTGCTGTTTTCAAACCAGCTCCGGTTAAAGCGATCACCGCACCACTGGTCTTTATGAATGAACGTCGGTCCATAATCTTTCCTCTTTCTTTGTATGATCACATAATTTTTGTCGATCATTCCTGTTTTATTTACAAGCTACCGGACATGGGATTGTATTATTCAGGTGTCGCCAGCAATAGCAAATGTCCCTTGAACTGAACCGGTAATTTGGCAATTGGTCCGCTGACATTTCCAAAATCTTTCTGATTCTCATAGTCCAGTATTTTATAAGTACGATTTTCCAACCCCCGCAATTCGACTGTACTATTACACGAATCGGCATAGAAGGCATAATACATTTTATCCCCCTTACGGATCGCATGCGCCTCAGGCCGGTCAAATCCCAGATCATACAATTCACCCTGGTACTCTGCTTCCGGTAACATATGTTCCAGATAAATATCCACCCATTTTTTCCAGATTTTTTCTTTTTCGGGTGTCAGATCCACATTACTTTTTTTCATGGCCCCAACCGGCCAGGTGAATTTGGTACCCACAATTGCTCCAATGCCCTGTACGGAGGCAAAATCATCATGGCCATCACTCAATTCAATGTGATCGCCGAAATAAGCCGCATTCCTTCCCATCAGCGCTTTAAGCGTTTTTCCTTTCAAGCGAATCTGCCATGAACTTTCCGGATCAGAGGCTACCGATTGTGTCATGTAAGGCATGGTATGGAAAGCAAAAGCGGTACCACAGGGACAGATTTCAATAACGGCATCCGGCTTAATATTTCTGGCCGTCTCATAAATTACTTTAAAAAATGCGGGGACTCCTTCAAAAGCTTCTTCAGGTCGTATGTGGTGATGAGCTGGATTATAGCATGGAGGTGTAGCATTCAAATGCTGTCCATCAATCTTTAAGCCATCATAACCCCAATCACGAATAAATTTCTCCACTAATTTCCTGGTATATTCCTGTACCGGTGGATAGGCGGGACACAGATAATAAGAATCCCACCAGCTGATGTCCTGGTATTTACCTTCTTTATTGATCAGCAGATAATCCGGGTGTTCTTTAAGCAGAACAGTACCGGAATCAACCGCCAGAGGGGACCACCACAAGCCCGCTTTTATTCCCTCAGCATGAATTTTGTCCACCAGTTTTTTCATATCCGCATCTCCCTTGGGAAATTTATCCTTTAGTAGGAACCAATCCCCTTCCGAGGTTTGCCAGCCGTCGTCCAGTACCGCCCATTTATATCCCAACTCTTTGACCATAGGCAGTGTACCATAGATCTGCGGCATGGTAAAATTGCGCCGGTATCCCCAGGCACACCATATCGGTTCATAGCTGGTCTCAGGTATCGGATTAAAGCTGATACCCTGTTTAATCATCATATTACGATAGGTGACCAGAGTGATGAAATAATCACGAGTGTGTATCATCGTAAAGGTTTTAAAAGTCTGTACACTTTCCCCGGGCTTGAGTACTTGTTTTCCCTGATAGGTTACTGCCAGGAAGGCGGATTGTGAATCAGGCATACTGACAGGTAACGAAACCAATTTGGGTACCAGTTCAAGATGGCCTATACCAAGTCCAATATCTCGTCGCCAGACATCCACCACCGGTGTACCGCCGCCATAATCACTGGCATTCATGCCCATGTAATTCTCTTTATTGAAACCCTGCTTCAAGGGTAGAACCCAATCGGCCCGATCTTCATACGAACCGCTATTGAAGGACCAGAGAACAGGCTCTTGTGTTGATCCGGGCTGTACTTCTATCTGATAATGGT
>CAYSHN010000498.1:0-3132 GCA_964430815.1 uncultured Calditrichota bacterium
TATACCATTATTAATTATACCTTGCCCCTACGCACTCTAATTGAAGTCAGCATTTATAATATCCAGGTTCAAAAATTGACCACACTGATCAATAAAATGCAGGCCGCTGGAACTTATCATTTATCATGGGATGCTTCCCGCTATGCCTCTGGAGTTTATTTTTATAAGATGGTAACACCTGATTTTGTACAAACCCGGAAAATGTTGCTATTGCGATAAACTTTTAACAAAGATTGGTGCTGTAGATTATTTCTCGGATTTTTCTGGACATTTTTTTTATTTTTCGGTTATTTTAAGTACAAGAAAAAGAAAAGATCAACCAAAATGACGAAAATTAAACTGTATAAGTTTTTACTCGGTTCTTTATTATTGATTCCTATTTTCTGGCAGTGCCAGAAACCATTTCATGTTGTTGGAATAAGCAGTGTTGATGGTAACTATTTTTTTGAGCAGAAGAATATAACATATCAAAAGTTCGAAGAAGGAAGTACCTACGATCTGGAAATATTGATGACTGAACCTGAACAGGTGATTGATGGATTCGGTGGTTGTTTTCATGAACTGGGCTGGCAAGCCATGCAGATTCTGAACGAATCACAAAGGGATTCTGTCTTACGATCCCTGTTCAGTTCCAGCGGCTGCAATTTTAACACTGGTCGCATGGCTATTGGTGCTAATGATTTTGCCTTGAATTGGTACAGTTTTAATGAAAATGCTGGTGATTATGAAATGAAATATTTCAGCATTGACCGTGATAAGCAAAATCTTATCCCTTTTATAAAATCAGCGTTAAAATTAAAACCGGAAATTCAAATCTGGGGTTCTCACTGGTGTCCGCCCAGTTGGATGAAGAAGAATTCGTATTATGCCTGTTCCCCCTCACCTTATAATGAGCTGGATCCCGCTTTACCACGTCGGGAGAATGGAGAGACCGATTTTATCATGGATGAACGAACCCAGTCGGCCTATGCGCTCTATTTTGCAAAATACGTTCAAGCTTATCAGGCAGAAGGAATCACAATCAGCGCTGTACATATCCAGAACGAACCTCATTCCTGTCAGTCCTTTCCCAGCTGTTTATGGCAGGGTGCCGACCTGAAAAATTTTATTCGTGACTATATGGGTCCAATATTTATTAAGCAAGGATTATCAACTGAAATCTGGTATAGCACTTTTGAACGACCATATGATGGTCCTTGGATTGCCGAGATCGATGGGGTGCTGAACGATGAAAAGGTCATGAAGTACATTCGCGGTTTTGGTTTTCAGTGGGCTGGTCGTGATGCCATCGCCGAAATTCATAGGAGGTTACCTGATATAAAGTTAATGCATACCGAAATGGAATGTGGAGACGGTCAGAATAACTGGTCATGGGCTGAACATGTGTACGAATTATTACGGCATTATTTCGATAATGGAGCGAATTCCCAGATGTACTGGAATATGATTCTCAATGAAACGCAGAAAAGTACCTGGGGCTGGCCACAGAATTCGATGATTACGATCAATTCCACAACCGGTCTGATTACTTTTAATCCCGATTATTTTATTATGAAACATTTTAGCCATTTTATAAAATCCGGTGCCCGTAAACTTAAGATTGCGGGTAAACGCAGCTCAGAATTAGCCTTCCGTAACGGACATGGCGATATCGTATTATTGATTCATGGCGAACAAGAGAGTAAGGAGTTAACTGTTAAAGTTATAAATAAATTAATTACGTTGGAAACTCCTGCACACTCGGTAAATACTTTTGTTATTTTATTATAAAGAAGATAATTCTTATTATTTTTTACCCCATTTTTCTTTTAAGAATCCGGCTCTTCCTGAGGCGGCTTTATATCCGTTATAACGCAGGGGATTGTTTTTATAAAATTGCTGGTGATATTTTTCGGCAGGATAAAATACTCCTGCCGGTACAATTTCGGTAACAATTTGTGTATCAAACTTGCCGGATAAGGCTAATTCCCGTTTGGATTTAATGGCCGATTCCTTTTGCTTTTCATCATGATAAAAAATAGCAGTGCGGTACTGTGAACCCAGATCATTAAACTGACCTCCGGTATTGGTTGGATCAATATTTCTCCAGAAGACCTGTAATAGTTGTGTATAACTGATTTTGGTAGAATCAAAAACAATCTGCACCGCTTCGGCGTGACCGGTGGTTCCACTGGATACCTCTTCATATGTGGGATTGACTTTCGATCCGCCCGTATAACCAACCGTCGTGGAAATAACCCCCGGCAGATCGTCATAGGGCGGCTGCATGCACCAGAAACAACCGCCGGCAAAAGTTGCCTTTTGGTAGTTAGGATTATTCATATCAATAATTTTATTCTGATCCATACTGTTACATCCTGAGATCATATCCGATAAGGTTGTCAATATTAGAAAAACAATTAATGGATAGGTGGTATATTTTTTCATCTGCTATATCCTGTCAGCATTCTTCTCTTTAAATCTTTAACGAAAAATCGTCCGGTATTAATTCATATAAATTATAAAGCACCGAGCAGAAAGATTGAAGTGGATAAATAGTTTTACCTTTATAATATCGCTTGCGACTTCATATATAAGTAACTATTTTACATGCATATAAAAATCATTCCTGATCAAACCTGTTGATCGTTGAATCATTGAGACATTGAAACATTGAATCAATAAATCAATAAAGAATCTGTTATTCCTCTGGAAGGAATAGTGCGTCATGATTGGTAAAACCATATCTCATTATAAAATTTTGGAAAAACTCGGTGGCGGTGGAATGGGTGTAGTATACGAAGCCGAGGATACGAAACTCAATCGCCGGGTGGCCCTAAAATTCCTTCCGCCGGAACTCACCCGGGATCCCGAAGCTAAGAATCGTTTTATTCATGAAGCACAAGCTGCCTCAGCGCTGCAGGATAGTAACATCTGTACTATCCATGAAATCGATGAGACAGGGGATGGACAGATGTTCATCTGCATGGATTATTATCATGGTGAAACACTTAAAAAGAAGATCGAACAGGGACCGTTAAAAATTGGCGATGCAGTTCATATCGCTTCCCGCATTGCCAGTGGATTGATTACGGCACATGAAGCACAAATGATTCACCGGGATATCAAACCGGCTAATATCATAATTACTGA
>CAYSHN010000499.1:0-3124 GCA_964430815.1 uncultured Calditrichota bacterium
CCAGCTACCGCAGATTGAAGCATATGCTCAGGGCCGGGGAGAGCGGATAGGCGGCTGGGAACGGGTCGTGATCAGTTCCTGCTACAAAAATGAAAATAAAATATGGGAAGGTAAATCAATTGCCGAATGTGCAGCAACCAAGGGCATAACTGATTTCGAATTTATCCGGACTCTGCTGATCAAAGATGAATTACATGCTGGTATAGTTGGATTCGCTATGGATGAAGAGGGCCTGGTGAAAGTTTTGAAGTCAGCGCTGGTGATGATTGGTTCCGACGGAAACGCTATTTCTCCTGGTGGTAAACTGGGAGTCGGCAAACCGCATCCAAGATATTATGGTACTTTTCCCCGTGTGCTGGGTAAGTACTGCCGGGAAGAGAAGATCTTTGATTTGCCTACAGCGGTGAAAAAGATGACCTCTATGCCGGCGCAAAAAATGGGATTGCGGCAACGTGGTCTATTACAAAATGGATATTTTGCTGACATCACTGTATTTAATCCGGAAACTGTCATAGACCAGGCCACATTTATCGAACCACATCAATTTCCAGTGGGAATAGAACATGTACTGGTCAATGGGAAAATGACAGTTTATAAGGGGAAACATACAGGAATGGTTGCTGGATCAGTTTTACGTTTTGAAGGATAAATTCTGAGGTGATGGTCTTGAAAAAAATATCATTGATTTTAATAACGTTCCTTTTCTGCGCTTGCCAGATAAAAGATTATGATCTGTTAATCAGGAATGGTTTGATTATAGATGGCAGTGGTAGTCCGGGAATCAAGGCGGATCTGGCCATCAAAGATGGTACAATAATGAATATCGGGAATAATCCGACAGGTACTGCAAATGAGATCATTGATGCACAAGGGCAAATCGTTTGTCCCGGTTTCATAGATATGCTCTCCTGGGCATGTGGTCCAATTATGTATAATGGAGAAGTACCCAGTGTGATCCGTCAGGGTATTACAACAGTTATCTTTGGTGAGGGTTGGTCAATGGGACCCATCAATCCGGCAGTTGCCAAGGAGATGAAAGGTTTCTGGCCGGAATATGAGATCAGCTATAATTGGAAAACTCTGGCTGACTATCTGCATATAGTAGAAAAAAAAGGTACGGCGGTTAATATTGCTTCTTTTGTCGGAGCTACCACCTTACGGGTTTATGTAATCGGTTATGATGATCGGAAAGCCACTGCTGCCGAGATGAAGTTAATGGAGGATTTATTACGCAGGGAAATGGCAATGGGGGCACTAGGCCTGGGATCTAGCCTGGTTTATACTCCAGCTTTCTATGCTGATACCGATGAGTTGATCAAACTGGCCCAGGTGGTGGCAGAGTACGATGGTATGTACATATCGCATATACGCAATGAAAGTACAGATTTGCTGTCAGCCATCAATGAATTGATCACCATCAGCGAGAAAGCAAATATTCCTGCCGAGATTTATCATTTCAAAAGTGCCGGTAAAGAAAATTGGGGGAAACAGGATAGTGCGATTATCCTGGTAGAACAGGCCCGCTCCAGAGGTCTGGCGATCGGCGCAGATATGTATCCCTATACTGCTGGAGCTACTGGTCTCTCGGCCATGATACCGCCCTGGGCCAAAGAAGGAGGAGATGATTCATTAGTCCAAAGACTTAATAATCCTGATCGGCAGGCCAGGATTAAATCTGAAATTACGGGTAGTACTTCAGGTTGGGAAAATTTTTACCGGATGTCGGGTGGCGGGGAAAATATCCTGATAAGTTATTTGTCTGAGGAGCGTGAAAAATTGCAAGGGAAAACTCTGGCTGAAATTGCCAGGTTAAAATCACAGGACGAATTAGAAGCATTATTCGATCTCCTGATTGCCGAAAAAGGTGGTGGTGGTGGGATATATTTTCTTATGATAGAGGAGAATGTAGAAAAAAATATAAAATTACCTTGGATGGCTTTTTGTACGGATGAAGATGCTTATCAACCTACAGGATTGATGGGCCGGCGACGGCCGCATCCCCGGGCCTATGGGACCTTTCCACGCATACTTGGTCAATACGTACGTGCAGAGAATCTTTTGACCGTGGAGGAAGCAATACGAAAAATGACTTCATTACCAGCAAGTAGGTTAGGTTTAAAAGACCGTGGATTGTTAAAACAGGGTTTTGCCGCGGATGTAGTAATTTTTGATCCGCGCACAATTACTGCTAAAGCAACTTATACTGATCCGCATCGATTTCCAACAGGTATAAATTATGTGATAGTGAATGGACAAATTGAAGTGAGAAACGGCGAACAAACCGGGGTAAAAGCTGGAAAGGCTTTGTTTAAAAAGAAATGATTGAAAAAAAGATTCCCCGTCGCCCGGCAATCATGCCGGTAGGCGGATCAACCTACTGGCTGACTGCCGGGCTCCTCGGAATGACGTTCGTATAGATTATTCATATACCTGGAAAAATAATTGTCATTGCTATGACCCATTTGAGGCGGCAACCCGAAATCTTTTAAACATTTCCTCGAAATTACAGGTCAACATTTCTTTAGAAGTACTATAAAATTCGATCTTAAAAATTCTCCGTGCAGCCATTTAGTAAGCAAATGCCAAATAAAGAAGATTATAAACCACCAGCGGTGTAGCCGATTAGCATCCTGTAAATAATCCCATTTCATTATCTGAAAATCGGGAGCTAATTTTTTTACTTTTCCTTTTCGATTCAGCCGGTGATAAGTCGGGAAAACATTCTCTTCCGGCACTTTAAATAAACGGTGCATTAGTTTTTTACGCAGGTGATAGGGTAATATCTTCGGCAGTAAAATTAAGGGACTGCTAAGATTAGTAGTCAAAATTATTACTAGTCCGCCCGGTTTTAAAATCCGTTTAAATTCGTCAAAAGCGCTACCCGGTTTGGCCAGATGTTCAACTACAAATCGTAACAGGATCAGATCCACGCAGGAATTTTTGATGGGTAAATCATAAGTATTCATTTGAATAAAAGGTGTTCCATCCGGAAGCAATCGTGAGGGTAAGATCAAATCAGAATGAATTTTTAATTTAAATGTATAAAAAGATTCGAGAGCACCGCTTGATCCCGATCCAATCTCCAGGCAGATTTTATTCTTATCCTGCAGCGCCTGGAGCAGTG
>CAYSHN010000500.1:0-3123 GCA_964430815.1 uncultured Calditrichota bacterium
TTCACCGTTGTGTATGCCCTGGATAACAACAGTAGAAGTAGAACTGTAACGGGGAATAAAATCCCGAAAAAACACATATCTTGGCTGATGCTCATCTGCAGGCAGATTATTGTAGAGATTAGTTGCGGTCAAAGAATGTTTCAGGCAACGGGATACATCGCGCAGCAGGAATTCCACAGTAAGGTTATTGGCAGCAGAGGCTTGATAGAACAGATCTTCGGCAGTGGCATAACGTATATATCCGTGGCCGGCTTCACTTTTACCCGAGAAGGCATAATTAGTGCGGATAAGGTAACCAAAGGGTGCCACCTGCGCATCATTGGCGTCAATTTTAGTGAAGGTGAAATTTCCCGTTTCATAATATGCCGCACCACCCAGGGCATCAATCACGCCAAAATTGGCATCGACCCCCAGAGGCTTGGGTAAAGTTTGTAACATATTTTCAAAGTCTGCTAAACTGGTACAGGTTTGCAGAGCGCGCTTCATAATTAAACCTTCCTGATCAGCCAGTTTAGTAGAATCACCAATATTCAGGTTATAGGCGGCAGAATTCATAATAGCAAAACCTGTACTATTATAGCCGGCCCAGATCTCTTTGCCCAGGGAATCAGCAGAATTTATCAAACCAATATAGGTGTATGTTCCATCATCAAAAAATGCCAGTTTGTTCTGTTCGACATCGGAATCGCGGTGTTTGAACAACAAAGGGCGGCCGTCAGATGTACTTTTTCCGGAGATAATCGCCGTGGTACAAGCATAAGCATCAAAAAATGAATAGAATAAAATCAACTCCCCAATTACCAAAAATAAAAAAGATTTCATCGCTTTAATCCGTTTTTTTGAATTCATGAGCTTGGGCAGAGTTACACATAAATACGACATATTTTTAATAAAAAATACAAGAATTTAAAATTAGAATCAATCATTGAAGGGATTAAAAAACTGGTTCCTGAACCAGAATGATCGATTTTTTAGATAATAACTCCTGCTGGTTCAGGTCATAGAATACCAATATATCATGCCCGGTTAAATTATTTGGATGATTGATATTCTGATCTTTTTTCTCTAAGTTAAATAATAAAAATATTTAGAAATGGAAATGCATATGAAAAAGCGATTATTAATATTACTCATTGGATTATGCCTGTTGGCGGTCTACTGTAATAAACAGGATGTATTCAGATTGAAAGAAGGTACACCAGCTTATCAACTTGCTCAGAATCTGTCCAAGGTTATTCCGGCACTTGATCCAACCAAAGATCAATTGGTGATTACTACCAAGTACTTCAATATTTATGCTACCGAGGTAATTAATGCCCTGCAGGAAAATTTCGGTAAACGCACAGAACAGTTACCGAACTTACCGGATACTGAGTTGAAAAAAGTAATTCTGGATAATGCTCGCGGTGTCGCGGAAAATAAATTACTGGTACGGGCAGCTGAGCAGGCCGGCATAACCGTGAGTCAAAGCGAACAGGACAGTGTGTATAAACTTCAGTGTGATCGCGTTGGTGGAGAAGAGCGCTATAAGCAACTGCTGCAGCAAAACAATCTCGATCTGGAGTTTGTAAAGCGTGATCTGCACAAAAGTTTACTCATCCAGCATTATTTTAATGACAAAATTCTCAAGACTGTACAGGTCACCGAACAGGATATACAGCAAGCTTACCAGAATGACTCGATGCAGGATAAATATGCCACAGTACGTCATATTCTTTTGCTGACCCAGGGGAAAAGTGATCTGGAAAAGGCGGCTGTGCGCAAGAAACTGGAGGACATCCGTCAACGCGCACTGCAGGGAGAAGATTTCGCTCAATTAGCCAAAAAGTATACCGAAGATCCCGGCTCCAAAGAGAGTGGTGGATTATATAAAAATTTTGAGCGAGGTGACATGGTCAAAGAATTTGATGAAGCATCATTCACCCTGCCGATTGGTGAAATCAGCGATATTATAGAGACCCGCTACGGTTTTCATATATTGAAGGTGATTGAACGTACAAAGGCAGCTGGCAATATTGATGAATCACGCCCGCAAATTCTTAAACGGTTACAGCTACAAAAGCAGGAATTGGCCTTACAAGGACAGATTGAGAATTTAAAAACGGAAGCAGAGTACAAGCTAGTAGACTTCTGATAACATCAACCTCCGAGGTTGATGGGTAGTAAAAATCCTATTTTTTGAAAAAAAATTTTGTCTGGTCGTTTTGTGCGACTTTTTTAATAAAATCCATATATTCTCTATATAATTCTGCCGGAATAGTTTTTACTTTTAATTCAAATCTCCGGTTATATTGTAAGATACTTTCTTGAAATGAATAACTAGTATTGTAAACAGCGAATGCCGTTTACAAATCACACGCTTTGGGTCAGGCTTCCAGTTCATAGCCGAAAGGCAAGTGCATCGCGACACTATCCAGAGTTATATAGGGATAATTAAATTCAAGCGAAAATTTTCTTGATTTATCTTCGGGGAATGTCGCCTGTGTACAGTGCTTACTTAGGGAATATAAATTATATTAAAAAGCATGATTCGACTAGATGGTCTCCAAATTTAAAGAATCTGTAAAAATGCATTAACCTAAAGAGAAGTTAATAATGAATTCCGTACAAAATATTCGCTTCGAAAAGTTTCAGATCCGGGCTTTTGAAATCGATACTGCCGGCAAACTGTCGGTACCGGCCTTATGCAATTATATGCAGGAGATCGCCGGTAATCATGCCCAGGCTTTGGGCGTGGGGTTTGAAGCCTTGCTCAAACAAAACATGATCTGGGTATTATCACGTCTCTATCTGCAAATAGATACCTTACCCTTATGGTCTGAAAATATCAGCATTGAGACCTGGCCGGCGGTAGCCGAGGGGAAATTTGCTCTGCGTGATTTTTTATTTCACACCGCTCAGGATCAGGTATTTGGAAGAGCCACAACTTCGTGGATGGTTCTGGATATCAAGCAGCGTAAATCTATTCCTCTACCGCAGTCAGTCCACCAAATCAAACGGCCGGTACGTGAACGGGCGCTGATCGATCCGTTTGTGAAATTGCCATCGCTGGAACGGACCGATTGGCAGAAAAATTATCAGGTACGCCTGAGTGATCTGGATCTGAATTTTCATGTCAATAAT
>CAYSHN010000501.1:0-3123 GCA_964430815.1 uncultured Calditrichota bacterium
AATATCCACCCGGATCACCTCCCCAGGTATCGGTGAATCGGTTAGGCCAACCAATTGCATCTTTTCCTATCTGTTCAGCATGCGTTTGGGTAGGGTGCCCGGCAGTCATAAATCGATATTTATCAGCCATATAAGTAGCATTATATTGGTCGATAGACTGTGCATCACGGTCAGAACCTATGAATTGGGTCGTCGTTGGTTGGGAAAGATCATCGGCCGAATTAGTGGGTCCAGTGTCAGCATGGAGAACTACCGCCCCCACAAAGTGTGCCCCAGCCATTACCGATCCGTTTCGATAATTTGGACCACCGATATCTTCCTGAATCCCCGTTGTGCCCGAACAAGGGCCATAGTAGGAAAACACAGCACGAAAATCATTAGGTGGTAACAGAGAATGGGCCTCATCCTGTCCGATAGCATCATTAACGGTATTAAGTCCCCAACTTGACCCATTGGCACCCCATCCACCACGGTATGATTCACCGGCACAGGCATTACGGTATTGAAATTGAAACACTACGCCAGTTAAATTCCGATCGATGACTGTACCCACATTATCTACAATACCTGTATTTTTAAATACATATTCATAAATATAGTAATTATCATGGTATTGCTGCGAAAACGCCAATACTTTTCTGGTTACGCTTATACCAATCGTGGTATGGTACTTATTGATAATCATCCGGTCTGCCGTCATATTAGGATCAATAGAATCTACTTCATCGTATGATTCAAGATCAGAGGCCCGATTAGCATCAACAAACACATCGGGACGCTGTGACTGAGCGACTAAAACAAGTTCTTCAGGCCAGATTTCTGAATTTAGATACATGAAGTTCCGCCCGGAACATACTACTTTATAAGGAAAAGTTAATTGAGTACCCTCAACTGTCTCTGTAAAATTTGTAGTACCAATCAATACCGCTTGGCCAACATTATGATCCTGATATCTAAATTGGGCCGGCCAGCGCAATCCATCAAGCTGATCGGTTTGTGTAAATGCTCTACTTCTTCTACCATATTCTATTTCAGCACCACCATTAGAAAACCAGTGCCGCAAAGAACTGACCCAAATCCATTTGATTTCCTGTGGTCCAGTTACCTGGGCTTCTACTCGTTGAATATCGAATAAACCAATTGCACAGCAAAGCGCAATAAAGATTACTACATTCGATAGATATTTTTTTATCATAGGAATAATACCTCTTATTATCAGAATTCTTTATTTATAACTTAAATGATAAAGTAATGCCATAGAAAAATTGTCTTGGATTTAAAAAGCTAAAAGAAGTGTTGTTTGGCATATCGATGTATGCTTTATCATCCAAAATTGTCTGCATGCGACTTTTCTCTACCTCGGTCCAATCACCATTGACATAAACCATATACTTCTTATCTAGTTTGTTATAATAAATAACTGCGGGATCGATTTCAGACTCATTCATCGTCGTCACATCCCCATATTGTTCAATGGGTTGATACTTAACACCCGATTTGCGGTAATCACCAATTTTGTCGTCACCGGGTATATTCTCGTAGGTACGGCTTTCGGGTAAATGTAACGAACGGAAATAATATTGCTGGTCATAAACATCATAAAAACTTTCACCAGACAATCTCTTGAGATTAAAAAGATTCCTAATCTCCATAAATAACATTACGTTTACTATTTTGAAATCGATGGTCTTATTCAGGCGCAGATCGAAATTGTAATAATCTACAACCTGAACATCGTTCAGCACCTGAGGAACAACGATTTGGTAAGGATAGGTTATATATTCTCCCGCTCGCCACTGGGCTAAAAGATTAAGATCCCAACTGGCCAGAGGTTTAATGCCCAGAAATTCCGGCCCATAATCATTCGGTGATAAAAATGTTATACTGGCATTTGCCCGCGGTTGAGGCACAGGTTTTTGCTGGTACAATAGATTGGTATTCTGATCTATTAATTTTTGTTCCTTGGGTTCTTCATTAATAGTCGGTTTACCAAAAGCCCCCTGGGTTACAACCTGATAAGTGTAACTCGCAAAACCACGTACCCAGTTGCCATAAGATTTTCTCAGTGTCAATTCCAATCCGCGGATATCCCGATAACCATTATTATTGGCTTTAAAGTAACCAATGCTTTTTCGGTCACTTAGATAAGCGGTATAACCCTGCTGATTGGTTATGTCATTATAAAAGGCCGCCAGTTGTATCAGATAGGTATCAAACAAGACATGATCATAACCCAATTCATAAGAAATAGTCTTGGCCTGGATCAGATTCGCATCACCATAATTACACATATTACCGGCTGTGGCGCGCCCCATGCGGAAAATTTCCTCATATGCGGGCATTTGTTTGAAGTGTCCGTAATTAAAATATAACTTTGAATTTGCCGTAATAGGATGCGAAATACCTAGACGCGGACTTAAAGCAACATCGATTTTTGCCTTCTTCTGGGGATAAGAGGCATCCGGATTATAATCCGACGAGAAATAGGCCTTGTTAAAAGGATCCACATCAGCCCATTCGGAGTTGGGATTACTGAAGTCCAATCTTACACCCAGATTAGCGATAAAACCTAATGCTTCAATTTTATCCTGTACATATGCAGAAAAACGATATGGATTCCAATTTTGCTTTACATAATTTATATCTCCAAAAAAGGGTTTTATATAACCATAATCCATATTCAGATCATAGTAGGCAAATTCAATTCCAGTTTTTAGCAAATGTACTTTGGTCAATTGACTGGTCAAATCTACTTTTAAGGTATATGAATTTACTTTAGTTGAATCCCGTGCTGTTGCGCTATGGCCGCCGAAGAACATACCCGATAAGTCTGATAATGGTACTTCATTATAGCCATAAGGAGCTTCATCTACTAAAAATCCCGGAACAATTTCATACTGTTTGGTTAGATCCCGGTCCCGGATCGGTCCGGCCAGGTAACCGCGGTTAACATGTTCCAAATCTATTTCATAGTAAGTTGCATTACTTATGAATGAGGTTAGTTTGGCAGCTAAAGTGAAATGATTGACTTCAGCCTCACTATACCATGAATTACAAAAAATCCTAGAGGCTCTTTGTTCATTGGTAACAGCAGCGATTTCCAGAGGTGTGCGCATGTAATCC
>CAYSHN010000502.1:0-3123 GCA_964430815.1 uncultured Calditrichota bacterium
AACCGGCTGGGTGAAATTGCGCAGGTACGCCTGTTTGTGGATGAGGAAATATAACAGGTATTATTTACAGCGCCGATCAATTAATATCTCTGATCAAAATCTGTTGAGCTTGGACAATTCTCAAAGCATGAAACCTCCCTGCTAGTTTTTCGTCTTATCATATATAATCTTACCAGATAAAATAGAAATCATATTTTGGGTGGCGAATCTACAATTTTTAAGCAGCAAATTATTTTCTTTTATTTTAGATAGAAAATAGCAATAATATAAATTATATTTCAACATATACAGCAGTTATAATTACTAAGTATCGGTTTAAAACAAGTCGAACGACGTGTCATAATTATAATCATGCTTCATTTATATGATGTCTCTGCTTATAAACCTTTTTGGGAGATGACGCTATGCCAAAGTTTATTACCATTATTATCCTGCTGCTAATTTTCATTTTTGAGTTGTCGGCGGGTGTGACCGGTAAGGTTGCGGGCGTGGTGTTGGATGCCCGTACCAGGGAACCCTTACTCGGTGTCAATGTCCTCATTGCAGGAACGATGATGGGTGCTTCGACGGATGTCAATGGTTACTATAGTATATTGAATGTACCACCGGGAAATTACAAACTCGAGGCTACCTATATTGGCTACAGCAAAGTAGAGGTACTACAGGTGAAAGTATTTGTAGACCTGACCACCACCATTAGCTTCGACATGAGTGAAACAACGCTGCAATTGAATGAAACTATCACCATTGTGTCGGATCGCCCCTTAATACGGGTGGATGAAGTCACCACGCGGCAATATGTTTCTACTGAAGAAATCGAGATACGACCGGTGGACAGTTTTCAGGAAATCGCCCAGCAACAGGCGGGTGTGGTGGGAGATAACTTTCGGGGAGGACGAAGTGGCGAAGTTCTGGTAATGGTCGATGGAATCGCTATAAAAGATCCGTCTTCCACCTATTCAGGCAGTCTGGGTGGATTCACTTCCGATGTAGTTGAACTGGGCATCCAGGAAATGGAAGTTACCATGGGTGGTTTCAGCGCGGAATATGGTAATGTGCAATCTGGTATTTTAAATCTGGCTTTGCAGGAAGGACGATCCAATTATTCCGGTCGTCTACGATTCACTTCAAATAATTTTGGTAATCTGAATGCCAATATTTATACCACTCAGAATTCCTATCAAATGATGGCTGAAGCAGATTCTATTCACTGGCAGAAAAAAAATCGTTTGATTAATTATATTTATGAATTCAACCTGAGTGGACCAGAGCCATTGACCTCATCCATATTACCGCGCCTGGGACTGACCCTGCCGGGGGCAATGACTTTTTCATTCTCCAGCGAAATAACTGATACCCGTCACGGCTATTTCATCAATCAGAACTCGTTTGATCAGACCTATCAGGGTAAAATAACGTATCGCATCTCTCCGGAATTCAAAATCTCCTACGGCACCATTTATAATAACAACGAATATGACTCCTATTATTTTCCGGCTTCCAAATACGGTCCCGCACCGGATTATCCGGTCAATGATCTAAAATTCATTATGGGTAATACGGATACATTAGCACATTATGTCTATGTACAGGATCCCAGTCCCTGGCATGGTCTGCCGGATATAACCACTCTGGCCCAGACCGACACCTTTCAGGGATCCCCTTACAATGCGATCAAGACCTATTATATGGCTGGAATGCAGGAATATCTTTGGGATACACGACAAAAAAGTAACACAAATTATCTAATCTGGACTCATACTTTAAATCCGAAGATGTATTATGAGGTGAGACTGAATTATTTTTATACCAACTATCATTATGCCGGCCGGGATGTGGAAGACCGTAATTTTAATGGTGATACCCAGGAAGAACTGGTTTGGGATCCAAATCTTGCCGGTGCACATCCGATCTATCTTGAACAGGAAAATAATTACTGGTGGTACCGGGGTGATGATGAGGGTTTTAGAGATGAAAAATCGTGGAGCTATAGTGTCAAAACGGATCTGGTCGATGAGCTGACATCCAAACACCTGTTAAAAGGTGGTTTTGAATTGTATGCTCATCGTACCAAAGTCGAAAATGTCAGTTGGACGCTGGCTTATGGACGATTTCGCAAAGATATCTGGGATAAACACAGTTTGGATTTTGGAGCTTACCTTCAGGATAAAATGGAGTTCACCGGACTCATCGGAATTATCGGATTGCGTTTTGATGCATTCGATCCGGGGAATGTACCTTATCCCTCTAATTATGAAAGTCCCTATTCCAGCAAGGATAGCCTGGGCATTCCCATTATAAATGATCCTAAATACTCAAAAATACACTATCAGTTCAGTCCGCGCATCGGCATCTCACATCCGATATCAGCAACAGATGTGCTTCATTTTGCCTATGGACATTACTTTCAGAGACCGGATGGATATTTCTTATACCGTAATTACCTGATGAACAGTTTGGATAAAGTCGGCAATTACGTTGGTAATCCGGGCCTATTACCAGAGAAAACGGTTTCTTACGAAGTGGGGATTGAACATCTGTTTAGCGATGATATCAAAGGAACGGTTACTGGTTATTATAAGGATGTCAGTAATCTGATGAACTGGCGTAAATACGTGGGTCGCAGTATTCAGAATATCGAATTGAATGTTTTCACCAACGCCGATTACGGCAATATTAAAGGTCTGGAGTTCAACCTGATTAAACGACCAGGGCGTTTCTGGGGTGCCTCAATCAATTATACCTTCTCGGTAGCCAAAGGGCGCAGTTCCACTTACTCCAGCGGTTCCGGAGGATTTACTGATGTAAAACGAATGAATATCCTCGATTTTGATCAAACCCATACTATAAATGCCAATATAACTCTGCAAACTCCACAAGCTTTCGGTCCTGGTATCGGATCATTCAAACCCTTTGAGCAGTGGGTGGCCAATATTCAGTTTGCCTATGGTAGCGGCCTGCCGTATTCCTCCTATGGTACAGGATTGATTAATGATAAACGTATGCCGGCTACGACAATGACCGATCTCAAATTGATTCGCAGTTTTAAAATGAAACCGGTTGCTTTAGATCTGTTTATCGATATTTTTAATCTTTTTAATGACAACAATGTGAATTTTATTG
>CAYSHN010000503.1:0-3119 GCA_964430815.1 uncultured Calditrichota bacterium
GAATCTGAACTATGAAATAGAAAAATATCTTGGTCCCGGAGAGATTGTGCGGATTACGGCTGGGGGGTATGAACAACTGCGCAAGCCCAATGAGAAAATGCAGATTTGCGCTTTCCTGTGGGTGTACTACGGTTATCCACCATCATTTTATGAAGGAGTCAATGTAGACGAATGTCGTTACCGCTGCGGAGGTGCTCTGGCTAAAAGGGATTCCGTGGAGGCTGATTTTGTGGCCGGTATTCCCGATTCAGGTATCGGTCATGCCATGGGTTACAGCAGTGCCAGAGGCATTCCACTTAAACGTCCCTATGCCAAATACACTCCCACCTGGCCGCGCAGTTTTATGCCGCAAAGTCAACCGACGCGAGACCTGGTGGCCAGGATGAAGTTGATACCTAATGAATCGATTATTAAAGATAAACGTGGAATATTTCTGGACGATTCCATCGTCCGGGGAACTCAGTTGAAAGACAATGTTCGCGATCTGCATGAAGCAGGAATTAAGGAAGTGCATATGCGCATTGCCTGTCCGCCCCTGTCTTTTCCCTGCGAATTCCTGAATTTCAGTCGCTCCCGCTCGAATCTCGATCTAGCCACGCACACAGCCGTAAAAGAGATTGAAGGTAAAGAAGATTTCGATATGAAGGAATACGCCGACACCAACAACGGCAAGCATCAATTGATGGTGGAACAGATCAGAAAAAGGCTCGATTTTACAACCCTGATGTACCAGAAACTTGAAGACCTGGTCCAGGCCATCGGACTGCCCAAGGAAAAACTCTGCACGCACTGCTGGGATGGTTCGAGTTATTTTTAATAATAAAAATATATGGCCGACCGCAAAGAATTAATCAGGCAATACAAACAGAAAATTGTGCCGATGGGCATTTTCCAAATACGAAACCTGATCAATGGAAAAATATTCGTCGGCAGCAGCAAAAATCTGCAGAATTTCGCCAATCGCCATAAATTTCAGTTAAAATTAGGATCACATAAGAATAAAGATTTGCAGGATGATTATATCAAATATGGCGGGGTTAATTTCGTTTTTGAAATAATAGATCATCTGCCAGAAAAAGAAGATCCGGCCTACAATTATACCAGGGATTTAAAAGTTCTTGAAGACATGTGGCTGGAGAAACTTCAACCCTACAACGATAAAGGTTACAACTCCCCCAAAACAGAAAAAACAGGTACTGCCGCTAATCAAAAAATGAACAAGGAATAATTTCTCCTCCCGTATGGTTGATATTTAAAAAAAGATGGCTAGCTTAATAGCCTATGCTGAATAACATCAGTATTCAATTATAAAACAACTGCAGCCTTAACAATAAATAAAAGGAGAATAGTAATGGTTCCCCTGCAAATGCTTTGGCTCCCCGTACTCTTATCAGCGGTAATTGTTTTTGTGGTGAGTTCACTGATCCATATGTTCTTGCCCTGGCATAAAAACGATTATCGCAAAGTGCCTGATGAAGATAAATTAATGGATATACTTCGTCCACTAAATATTCCGCCAGGGGATTATATAGTACCGCGTGCGGCAAGCACGGAAGAAATGAGATCGCCGGCTTTTCTTGACAAAATGAAAAAAGGGCCGGTTTTAATGCTTTCTATCTGGTCAAGTGGGCCTGCGGGGATGGGCAAGGAGTTGATCTTGTGGTTTCTATATACTGTGGTCATAGGTATTTTTGCAGGTTATGTCTCGGGTCGTGCGCTACAAGTCGGTTCCCCTTATCTTTCAGTATTCAGATTCGCCGGTACAACCGCATTTCTGGGTTATGCTGCCGCACTATGGCAGATGTCGATCTGGTATCGCCGTCCCTGGAGTACTACTTTCATGATTACTGTTGATGGATTAATCTATGCCCTGCTGACCGCAGGAACATTTGGGTGGTTATGGCCGCATTAAAACCGGAACAGCCCATTGACCGCAGGACAATTATAGGGCATATCCACCTTAAAGTTTCCAATCTTGAGCGTTCAGTGAAATTTTATACCGATGTACTGGGCTTTAAGATCACTACCTGGTATGGCAAGAGCGCCGTCTTTCTTTCAGCCGGAGGATATCATCACCATATCGGCCTGAATACCTGGGATAGCCGGGATGAAGCAGCTCCGCCCGACAACAGCACCGGTTTATATCACTTTGCCATCCTGGTACCGGACCGGAAGGAACTGGCCCGGGCGTTGAATAGATTGACCGAGCACGGCTGGCCGATAGACGGCGCCTCCGATCATGGGGTCAGCGAAGCAATCTATCTCCATGATCCCGATGACAACGGTATTGAAATCTATAGCGACCGGCCGCGCGAGCAATGGCCCCATGATGCTGATGGTAATCTGGTAATGTATACCCGTTCGCTGGATCTAGATGGTTTATTGGCTGAATTGAAGTGATAAAAAACAATTACTATAATTACCAGTTACAAATTTTCTTCTAAATCAACCTGCATGATAGAAAAACAAATTCATCAAGCACTATTGAGACCGAAGCAAAACGAAGGAAAATTTGAATGAATATTACCTGGAAAACTATCATCTGGCAGCAGTTTGGAGCGGCTATTGAGATGCTGGAAAATGCCATGCGCGCCTGTCCCGATGAGTTATGGTACGACCGTTCGCGTCAGCCGGAATTCTGGTATTTGGTCTTTCATACTCTTTTCTACCTCGATTTTTACCTGTCGGAAGCGGAAGCAGGATTCATGCCACCTGCTCCATATACCCTTGATGAGTTGGATCCGGCCGGTATAATGCCCGAAAGGCCTTATACAAAAAACGAAATGCAAACTTATCTTGAGTATGGCCGACAGAAGTGCCGGATGAGGATTAAAGTACTGACCGACGAGCAGGTGGGGCAACGCTGTGCCTTCGATGCTCCTGAGGTGACAGTCGCCGAGTTACTATTGTACAACATGCGCCATGTGCAGCACCATACCGCACAATTGAATCTCATCCTCCGCCAGACACTGGATACCGTACCACGCTGGGTCAGAAAAACGAACAATCCCATGGAAATCTAACATATTGACTTATACCACTGGTTCATTGCAGATATTCATATATGAATAGTACTTATTTCATACTCTTAGCCCTCTTTATCATCAGTCTGGGAATCC
>CAYSHN010000504.1:0-3117 GCA_964430815.1 uncultured Calditrichota bacterium
CAATCTTAACATCACGTAATTGAGATCCGATTCCAGGGATCATATTAACTAACTGATCTAACGGCCCCATCTTTTTTAAATGCTGTAATTGATCGAAAAAATCCTCCAAATTAAAATCTTCCCGGCGTAATTTTTTTTCCAGTTTTTCTGCTTCTTCCCGGTTTACCGCTTGCTGCGCTTTTTCAACCAAGGAGATAACATCGCCCATCCCAAGTATGCGTGAGGCCATGCGCTCGGGGAAAAATTGTTCAATGGCATCATATTTTTCACCCGTAGCAATAAATTTAATTGGTTTATGAGTTACCGCACGAATGGAAAGGGCTGCTCCACCACGCGTATCTCCATCCAATTTGGTCAGCACAATACCGTCAAATTCCAGTCGGTCATTAAACTCCCTGGCCACCGTAACTGCATCCTGTCCGGTCATACCGTCAGCCACAAACAAAATTTCATGCGGTTTGATCCGGGCCTTGATCCGTTCGGCCTCTTGCATCATTTCATCATCTATATGCATCCGTCCGGCAGTATCGATGATTAACAAATCACAGGACTGGTTTCGTGCTGCCTGAATGGCCTCCGTACAGATCTGCACCGGATCCTGCACCTGAGCACTATAGACAGGAATATTTAATTGCTGACCAACAATTTTTAATTGTTCGACAGCGGCGGGACGGTATATATCCGCTGCCGCCAACATGGGGTGGCGACCTTTTTTTCGTAAAAAATAAGCTAATTTCCCAGCAAAAGTGGTTTTACCTGACCCCTGTAAACCGGCCAGCATAACAATAGTAGGTGGAATACCAGCAGTTTTAAGTTGAGTATTGGTTTCCCCTAAAAGTTTAACCAGTTCGTCATGTACAATCTTGACGATCATCTGGCCGGGCGTTACACTGCGATAAACCTCCTGGCCTAGCGCCTGCTCCTGAATTGCTGAAATAAAATCCTTCACAACTTTAAAATTTACATCCGCTTCCAGCAGAGCCCGCCGAATTTCCTTAAGCGCTTCAGCGATATTAATTTCGCTTAACTTTCCATAACCCCGTAATTTCTGAAAAACCGCTTCCAGCCTGCGTGTTAAATCTTCTAACATGAATCCCAACTTTTCATTAGAGCTTTTTAATTTAAATAATTAAAATCGGTTTGGCAATAAATTTTACCTGTTTTAATACTACCGTTATTTACCCTATTTTTTTCTTAGCCTAACTGCAAAAGAACCATCCATTTGATGGCGATGCGGGAAGGTCCGCAGATATTTACGATCAGTGCTAAAAGCGGCTAATTTATCAGGTATGGGATCGATCTCAAAACCGCCTTTCTTTAATTCTAAAAATTTCTCGATTACTACTTCATTCTCAGCCGGCTCGATGGTACAGGTACTATATACCATCAGCCCGCCACTGCTGAGTAATTCAGCTTGAGCATTTAAAATTTTCAATTGTAAATCCTGAAATTCCAGGATTTGTGGTAAAGATCTCCGCCATTTGATATCGGGATGTTTTTGAATCGACCCTAATCCTGAACAGGGTGCATCGATCAGTATCTGTTTAAAATTGTTACGTAATGCCGGACGGGTAGCATCATTCTGGACTAACACGTAGTTCTGCAAACCCAGGCGCTGGCAATTCTGCTTCAGAGTATTCAATCTCTGCATATTAACATCCAGTCCGATAATTTTATATCTGGCTAACTGACGTTCCAGAATACCGGTTAGTTTACCACCGGGAGCTGCGCAGGCATCCACAATCCAACCATCACCGGCCTTTTCCAGCAGGTCCAAGACTAATTGTCCACTTTCATCCTGGACACTGCACAGACCTTCGGCAAATAATTTAAGTTTGATAATTTTGAGGATATCATAAACTTTGACCACCTCCTGGAATAGAGCAGATTGGCTGAACTCAATTTTATTACTGGTCAGGATATGCAGAAATTCCTGTGGTTTTATACGTAAGATATTGATGCGAATATCAAAATAAGGGCGCTCGTTAAAGGCTGCACACAATTGCCGGGTTTCTTCTGTTCCCCAGAAATGTATCCAGCGTTTGACCATCCATTCAGGAAATGAATATTTTACCGAAAGTTGTGTTTCAATATATTTAAATTTCCGCTCCGGATCATAACGACCCTTTTCCCTAAGATAATTACGTAATATGCCATTTACCTGTGCTGCTGCCAGCGGATTTATTTTTTTTCGCGCCAGACCAGCAAATTCATTCACCGTGGCATGGGGTGGAATAAAATCCATATAATCCAACTCATACATGGCCAAACGTAATAGGGTCTTAATTTTGTTCAGCATGTGCTTATAATCACCGTTGTACAGGTCACTCAGTTTCCAGTCGATCAAACTCAGATTACGCACCACTCCTGAACAAATATTGGATATATACTTTTTTTCGCCATCGCTCAGACCGCCTTCAGCTAGCCCCAGAGCGATCTGCTCATGCAGTCTTCCATTTTCCTGTGCATAGTGGAATAAAATAGAATAGGCGACTTCCCGGGCATTCATATATTATCACCGGTGATAAATATTAATATATAGATCTCTGTTTACTCAATTTGAATATACGGTTCGAACTTAGATCTTTTTATTCAAAACGTCTTATAGAAATTCAAGAGTGCGGCCTGGTGATACGGATTAACCGAAATCTGAAAATTCCAGCTAATTGAACCGGCGTGTTTGTTATAGGCCCTGGCCAGGCGTAAAGCATTAATAGCCGATAACAGGTGATTCAGCACCAAGCCACCGATTATGTATACCTGGTGACGCTCAAGCTCACGTATCTGGATCCTCTTCCAATCATAGTACAACCGGTTATTATAACTATCCCAACGCCAGAAGTTTTGTTCGTTCTCAATGTAAATTCCGGCCACATCTCTTTCTCTACGTTTTTGTTCATTATAGTCATAGATCGTGTCATACTTGCCGATATTGATCCAGTACTGCGCATCCTTACCGGCGCGGCTCAAACCGGTATGATAAACCGCAAAATTTTTATAGTCCTCCATTCCCGAAATTACCTGTAGATGATTCATCAGATAGATGCCCCAGCCAGTTGCTTTTACGGTCAAAAAGAATTTCGTATAGCCGTCATGTCCGGTGTATGATTCACCAAG
>CAYSHN010000505.1:0-3116 GCA_964430815.1 uncultured Calditrichota bacterium
TCGGCGCCGTTGATGCCGCGGGGCATGTCACGAGCTTCGATCCGGACAGTCCCGACTACATCAACGCCATCCAGGTCACAGACAGCCAGATTGGCCAGGTGATCTCGGCCATGAAGTCGCGTCCAGATTTTTCAAACGAACATTGGCTGGTGATTGCCCTGACCGATCATGGAGGATACACAACCCACCATGGCGGCACGATGATAGAGGAAATGCGCACTTTTTTCATCATATCCGGGGATGAGGTGCCGCGCGGAGAGATTCCGCGCAATTGGATCAATAAGTCATTTCGAGTTCCGTCCTACGGTTTGCAATTGAATGGAGCCGGGGATCATATCGTGATCCCGGATCGTGCGGATTACCATTTCGGTTCCGGTCAGGATTTCACCGTTGAATTGTGCATTCGCACGACCGGCTGGTCCGGTGCCCCGGTCTTGTTTGCCAATAAGGACATGAGCGACAAAAAGAATCCTGGATTTGCGTTTGTATTGATTGACGAAGGCAAATGGCAGGTCAATATAGCGGATGAAGCTCACGAAAAGGACCTGTCGGGACCCATCATCGCAGACGATCACTGGCATCACCTCACCGCCGTGTTCCGGCGTAACGGTATGCTCACGCTGTTTCAGGACGGAATCAAGACCGGGGCCGTGGACATATCAGGGATCGGGAGTGTGGACACACCGTACGGATTCGTCCTCGGCCAGGACGGGACAAGCAGCCGAACCACGTTTGTCCCGGGCAGTATTAACGAAGTCCGCGTCTGGAAAACAGCACTTGCGGACAGCCAGGTTCAAAGATGGATCTTCACCCCGGTCACGCCGGAACATCCCGGTTATTCTTTCCTGCTCGGCTATTGGAAAATGGACGACGGGCAGGGAACATTGATCAAAGATTCGAGTCAGCCAGCAAATGACGGGACATTCACGGGGACGAATCCTGAGTGGATCTTTCCGGATGCAACCGTGGAAACCCTGGCTTTCGATTCCTGCCAAACTGCCAAAACCGTTGACCTGACTGTCACCGCCCTGGCCCATTGCGGCCTCGCGATCGAACCGGAGTGGAATCTGGATGGAACAAACCTGCTCCCGGCACAACCGCCGGACGCGCTTCGGGAATTATTCGTTCTTCCGGTCTGCCCGGCGATGCTGGCGAATTATCCCAATCCTTTTAATCCAAGCACCAATATCCAATTTTCAATTACCAAGTCTGAATTTGTCACCGTTGAAATCTATAACCTGCCTGGCCAAAAAATAGCGACGCTTGTCGCCGGGAAGCTAAATCCCGGTATATATAAATACGAATGGCAGGCAAATAATCTGCCCAGTGGGATTTATTACTGCAGAATGCAGGCAGGTGAGTTTGAGCAAGTACGGAAGATGATTTTACTCAGGTGATTGAAGGGTAAAGGGAAAAGGTCAACAGGCAAAAGGCCCAAGACAAAGGATAAAAGGTTAAGAGGTCAAAAGGTAAAAAAATCTCATCATATTATATCTGTTGACCAATTAACCTGTTGACCTCTTAACCTTTTATCCTTTTTATCTAGTTATCTCTTAATCTTTTTACCTTTTAACCTCTTTCCCTTTGTTCAAATAAAAAAGCCAGCGATTAAATGGCTAGCCTCCATATATCCGCCCAGGTTTGAGCCTGCCGGGGCGGAAATTCAGGCAATGTTTTAAAAAACTTGACAATTTATGAAACATTTGTTATATAACAGACGTATGCTAACACATGTTATATAAAAAATGTTTTTGGAATGATGAGATATGCCACCTAAAATTAAGTATACGAGGGATGAAGTGATAAAAGCGGCCGTGAACGTGGTTGAGAAAAATGGGCTGAACTCGTTAACCGCCCGAAACGTGGCTTTAAGTCTGGGTTCCTCAACAGCGCCCGTCTACAATCACTTTACTACAATGAATGATTTGGCTCTGTGTGTGATGAAGGAAACGCAGAGAGTACTACTGGAATACGCCTCCCGGCCATATACCGATCGGGTTTTTCTGAACATGGGAACCGGCGTTGCTATGTTTGCCCATGAACACCCCCTGCTTTACAGGGCCCTGATGTTGGAAGGGGACAGCTTTAGTGATGTTGTCAATGAATTCTTCGATACCCTGGAATCCGAATTGATCAAGGACAGTAGATTCACGTCACTATCGGACAGCGAGCGTTACATACTTTTGAGGAAAATGTGGACATTTACCCATGGCCTGGCTGCGCTGATCTGCGTCGGCCTGATCAAAGACTGCGATCAGGATTATATCATTAAGACCCTGCTGGATATAGGCACTGATGTTATTGGTGCGACGCTGGCCAAACACAGGAGCGATGCCAAAAGCGAATAACCATGAGAGCAAAACATGAAAACAAGTCAAATTAATCAACAAGTTAACCATTTTATAAGGGGGTAATTATGAGAAGCAAACAACTTTACGGAATAGTAACATCTTTAGTTCTATTCCTGTTCGCAGCGGTATCGTATGCACAAGGTAACGGCAGCGATGTTTATTGGCATATCGATCCAAATGTCAAGACCTGTTCGATGGTCATTAATTCTTCACTGACACAAGCCCAGTGGCATAAATTCACTGAACAGGCTGGTGCAATGGTGACTTTTAAATCACTGGCATCAGCAAAAACTCTTGGCAAACTGAATTTTAATATTGCCATTAATAACTCGTACACTCCCGTTAACCAGCACGATCCTGCCTGGATCAATACCTTTACGCATCCTGATGCAGACTGTCCTTTAGGCGATGTGATATCAATTCCGACGATTCGGGCAAGTATGGGAGTATCTGATAATATGGATATTGGCGGTTATTGGACTACTGCCCCGGGTGCCAATTACGGTCTGCTGGGTGGAGACATTAAATATGCCTTCTTACAGGAATCTGAGAAATATCCTGCAGCAGCCGTAAGGGCGAGTGTTTCAATGCTCACCGGGGTCCCCGACTTTAATATGAATATTTATAGCGTCGATTTAATAGCAAGTAAACAAATTGCCATCTTAACTCCATATATTGGATTCAAACAGAGCCTGGTAGTTGGAACTGAAACAACCTCAAAGGTAAATCTGGCTAAAGAAAGCGTTTTAATTGCACAAGGATATG
>CAYSHN010000506.1:0-3109 GCA_964430815.1 uncultured Calditrichota bacterium
TTTTAATTACAGGTGGATCAAGAGGAATCGGCCGGGCTATTTCTTTAAAATTTTCTGAACTTGGGGCAATAATTCTCATCAATTTTTTACGAAATATAGAAGCAGCAGAAGAAACACAACATCTCATCCAGAAAAATGGTAAGGAATGCAGACTCTATCAAACGAATCTCAATAACCCTCAAGAAATATCACAAATGATGTCAAGAATTGCTGCTGATTATGGCAAATTGGATATTCTAATCCATAATGCTGCTCTTGGCGTGTTTAAGCCTATCTTACAGATTAGAGCCAACCAGTGGGATCTTTCCATAAATATAAATACGCGAGCACTTCTTCTTTTAGCAAAAAATTCTATTGAACTAATGAAAAACGGAGGAAACATTATTAGTATTTCCAGCACTGGCAGCAATAGAGTTATTCCCAATTATGGAGCTATCGGTATCTCAAAAGCAGCCTTGGAATCACTAACTCGCTATTTAGCAGTCGAAATGGCACCTTACGGCATTAGAGTCAATGGAGTCTCTGGGGGATTTATTGATACAGAATCAATTAAGCAATTCCCCGAATACGAAAAAATGACTTCAATGGTACTTGAAAAAGTACCTGCAAAAAGGCTTGGAACACCAGAAGATATTGCAAATGCCGTCACTTTATTGGCCAGCGATGAAGCTTCCTGGATTTATGGACAGATACTTGTAGTAGATGGTGGGCTGAGTTTAATTTAAGTATTTTTCTTTAACATTTCTGCCGTTAAGATCTTTTCTATAACTTCAATAAAACTTGATACCGAGGACCGGACTTGAATCTGCCGGTTGGCACCGTGCCTGCGGCAGGCAGGGACCTACGTCCCGAATTCTCGGGACTCCGGCCGGTACGCCCGCCTTAGGCGGGCATGGGATTTTAAGTCCCATTGATATGTACTATTTATCTTGATATTAATTAATGAGTTACAGAAAGGTTATAAAAGAAATATTTTAGGAGTGCTTTGAGAGGTTTTTCCTGAACAAATTAATGGAGTATCTTTGGAATCCTGATGTTCATCAGATTTCGCGTTTATACACATCCCGGCGGTGACCTATTCTTAAGATGCGAATCTCTGTACCCAAAAGTGAATAAATTACCCGATAATCACCCACTCTATATTTTCTAAGGCCTGTAAATTGACCTTTGAGAACGGGATTAGATTCAGGATCTTTAGCGAGTTCTTGCTCGATCTGATCAAGAATACGTTTTGCCTCTGATTTTGACAATTGCTTGAGGTCGCGCTGGACTGATTTCTTGTAAGTAACATTATAAGCCAAGAGATTTCCTCAGCTCTTTGCCCGAAATGACGGGATCACTCTGATCGTGGAGCCGGTCAAGTGCGATTTGCAGATCGGCGAAATCTTCGATGTACGATTCCAATGCTTTCTGAATAATAAAAGAGCGTGGTCTTTCAGTTTCTTTGGCCACACCATCCAGTCGTTTCGCCAGGTCTTTTGGTAGTCTGACAGATATAGCGGTACTCATTATTTATCTCCTTTGAATTTCAATATGTATTACAATGTGATACATTATGATCAAATGTAATACAATTGCATCTGATTATCAAGTCCTTAGCGAAATCCTGGTCGGTACTACAGGACGATGCACCATATGCTACCGAATTCTTATTTCAAATCGTCCCGTTTTCGAGGGAAGGTCACCGAGGATCTCCCTAAGGTGAGACTTCCTCCCCAAAAATCGGGGCTCCAGTCGGACTTGAACCCCGACAAGTCGGGACCTCCGTCCCGATTCTAGGGGCTACGACCGGTACGACCTGATAAAAGTCCAAGCAGAAAAAACTGAATGCGGATTGTATTCAAACTCCAAATTCCAGAATTTTATGTATCGTTAAGCAGGGAAGTGGGCATTGTTAAATATTGCTGATATATGATCATATAAGTGAATGGCACATCAAAGATTTATTGGAATTTGGTATTTGGTGCTTGGAATTTAAAAATCCGGCAGTTGCCGGACATGGGCTTTTATGTTCTATTAAGATGATGGTCATACCTTTGACAAATATTCTTATCTAAGCAAATTGGGTAAGACATCATTTAAACTAAATCGGGATATCGCTTAGATAATATTTATTCCGGTTCTTTTCTTTTTCCGTATAGTATTGATATAAGAACGTAACACCCTGTTAATTTTTGTTTGATAACCACTACCGTACTGTTTAAACCATTCTATGATATCATTATCCAATCGAATTGATAAATGTATCTTCTTACTTGGAAAAATAATTTCGGCATCTTCCCAAAACATTTCGTCAGTTTCAGAAATATCTGAATAATCTATTGAAGAATCTTTCATCTTCTTGATGCGCTTTAGATCAGTTCGACTCGATTGCTTCATTATATATATTCCTTTCTTTTTTATTTTCTTTTCTAATAGATATAACCCTTAGATTTTTATCACGCTTGGTAAATACAAACACCACAATTATATCTTTAAGTGATCCTAAACCTATCCAGCGCTGCTCATTATAATCACGTCGATTATCAGATTTAATTAAGATTGGGGATGAGAATATTTCTTGTATATCTGCAAAATCAATTCCATGCTTTAAAATATTAATCTTATTTTTTTGCTCATTCCATTCGAAATTCATAGTACAATATATACATTTATATATACATTTCAAACCATATTTTGTTCATTTATTGTTGAAGCAATTCCAACATATTAACGAATGGAAGCATTTAAAATTTTTATCCACCATGATAAGTTAGTCAACTTTATGAGGATTTTGGTAAGATCAACTCAATCCTCGAAGTATATGGCTAGTGAGCAAACGTTTCATTACAATACAAAAAAGCCTTCGGCGGAGGTCTATTCAATCAAAGACGACAAGATAAACTTGCGACTTGTAACTTTTAACTAAAACTATCTCAATAATATTAGTTTTTTCGTATCGGTATAATTCCCGGCCTGCAGGCGATACAGATACATCCCGCTGGCCAAGCCCGCTGCGTTCCAATGAATATTGTGGATTCCAGATGATAATTCTTTATTGATTAATGTCGTGATTTCTTGTCCCATGATGTTATACACTTTTAGTGACACAAATCCGGATTTCGGAATG
>CAYSHN010000507.1:0-3101 GCA_964430815.1 uncultured Calditrichota bacterium
TATCAATTAGCTAAAGAATATGAGCAGATCGGCCGGAATATGGAAGCCCTGCAAACCTATGAAGAAGCTCTGCAAATCAATCCCACACAGACGGATCTGAAATATAATTATGCAGATTTAGCACTTAAAATCGGGGAGAGAAAGAAAGCATATCAGGCTTATAAAGAAATTTTACTTGGGCTGGATAGCCAGCAGTACTTATCCCGCATTGCACCTAAATTTCTGGACTTGTATAAAGTAACACCACTAATAACCAGTCCGGCTCCGGAAGCATTCGGTATGTACTCTGCAGATGGTACGAAAATACTATATCAGACATACCAGGGTAACAATTGGGATATTTTTGAATACAACCTGGCTACACAAACCAGTACCCAGATTACTTTTAAAACCTCGGACGAAGAAAATCCGGATTATTCACCAGATTCGAAATTAATTGTCTATACCTCTGACCAGGATGATCATCGGGATGTGGATTATAATCAAAAATTACGAGACATTTATATTTATGACCGGTCAGCAAATCGGGAAGTCAATTTAACCGCTAATAGTTCTAATGACTGGCGTCCGCGTTTTTCCGGAGACGGCAAGTTTATTTCCTTTGTCTCGGAGAGAAATGATTTAAGAGATGTAAGTCCGGTCGAATTATTCAGTCATATTTTTATGATGGAGACCGATGGCAGTTTCCAACTGGAACTCACTAAAGGTGAACAAATGGATGGTGGACCTGTAATGTCCGGTGGTGAAACAGATCCTCTATATTATGATTCTAACCGTGATGGTGGGAATTATGCTATCTATAAGATAACTCCCAATAGTACTGAAGTTCAGCAAATCAGTGCCAGCATGCCGGCAGACAATGTCGCTCCGGATCTTAACTTTGACAATTCACGAATAGTCTTTTTCTCGAACCGGGACGGCAATTATGAACTTTATATGATGAATATCGATGGGAGTAATGAACAAAAATTGACCTCCAATCCGGCTGATGATTTAAATCCTGTTTTTTCACCAGATGGCCGGAAAATTTTATTTCACAGCGATCGCCGTGGAAATTATGATATTTATGAACTTGATCTGGATCAGAAAAACGAAGATTTTAGTTTATCCAAAGTTCTTGAACAGATCGACTCTGCCATAGCGAACTTATAAATGATATTTGATCTGAAATAGTTTAGTTTCTGGCTTGTTTCCGCGCCTTAACCGGCGCGCTTTAGCCGGTAAATTTATTTATTGCTGTAATTAGGGTTTGAATGAACCTTGCCCAATTAATTGAATATTTAGGCTCCAAACCTGAATTCACGCGCCATGTTACTTCCTGGAAAACTATCCCTGCACAGTCTGCCGTCTATTCTCCCTTCCCGGAGTCTATCCCGGATAAAGTCATCCAAATCTTAAAACAAACCGGAATTTCTGCACTTTATCGACATCAGGTCTTGACCTTTGAGAAAATTCAGCAAGGCAAAAACGTTGTGGTCGTCACCCCCACCGCTTCGGGTAAAACCCTGACGTATAATCTGCCTGTTCTCTGCAATTTGCTGAAAAATCCCGAACAACGATCACTGTATTTATTTCCGACCAAAGCATTGGCTCAGGATCAGGTGCATGAATTAAATGATCTGATCGAAAGATTAGGGGAGCGCATTCTTTGTTATACTTTTGATGGAGATACACCAGCAGATGTGCGCCGGACCATACGCTCAGCCGGTCACATCGTCGTCACAAATCCTGATATGTTGCATCAGGGTATCCTGCCTCATCATACCTTATGGATCAAATTGTTCGAAAATTTAAAATATATCATTATCGATGAAATCCATTCCTATAAGGGTATTTTTGGCAGTCATTTAGCAAATGTGCTGCGGCGTTTGAAGCGTATCTGTGAATTCTATGGCAGTCATCCCACCTTTATTTGTTGTTCGGCTACAATTGCCAATCCGGAAGAAATCACTGCGAAAGTCATCGAAGCAGAGGTGGAACTTGTCGACGAAAATGGTGCACCCAGTGGGGAAAGACATTTTATTTTTTATAATCCGCCTGTAGTAAATAAGGAATTAGGTATACGTAATTCTGTACTGAAGGAAATAAGAAAAATTGTTCGTCTGTTCCTGCCTACGGGGATACAGTCCATCGTCTTTGCCCGCAGCCGGTTAAATGTTGAAATTCTGGTGACCTATCTTAAGGAAGTTGCAAAATCGTTAAAAATTGAGTCCAATAAAATTCGCGGTTATCGTGGTGGATATCTACCAAATGAGCGACGGGAGATAGAAAAGGGTTTACGCGATGGTAGTATCCAGGTGGTGGTCAGTACAAATGCTTTGGAGCTGGGCATCGATATCGGTCAACTCGATTTATCAATACTGTCCGGATATCCGGGCAGTATTGCCAGTACTTGGCAACAGGCGGGACGGGCCGGGCGGCGTCAATCTACTTCGGTCTCGATATTGGTGGCCAGCAGCGCTCCTCTGGATCAGTACATTATCGACCACCCCTCTTATTTTTTTGGAAAAAACCCTGAAACGGCTAATATTGATGCCAATAATTTATTGGTGATGATGAGTCATCTTAAATGCGCAGCCTTCGAACTGCCGTTTACCACTCATGAACATTTTGGTACCGATGCTACTCAGAAACTACTGCAGTATCTTTGCGATGAACGCGTCTTGAGAGAAACCGATGGCAAATATTATTGGATGCAGGAAGTTTTTCCTGCAGATGAAGTGAGCCTGCGTAATGCCAATCCCAATAACGTAGTTATCATCAACCAATCCGATAATAACCGGATCATCGGTGAAGTTGATTTATTTTCTGCTCCGCTTTTAGTACATAAGGAAGCAATTTATCTGCATGAAAGCCGTCAATTTCAGGTGAATGAACTGGACTGGGAAGGCAAAAAAGCCTATGTCAGTGAAACCGAATGTGACTATTATACTGATGCGATTGCTAAAACCGATCTGAAAGTGCTGCAGGTCGATCAGGAGGAACCGGTAGCTCAACGTTATAAAAAATGTCTCGGTGAAGTTGCTGTCACCACCGTGGCCACTTCATTTAAAAAAGTAAAATTCTTTACCCATGAAAACGTCGGAATGGGCAGAATTTTT
>CAYSHN010000508.1:0-3099 GCA_964430815.1 uncultured Calditrichota bacterium
CCTCTGATTTGACATTCTGTTTCAAAAGGTTCTGCCTGCTGGAACAGAAAGGACCCGCCACGATAGTTCAGTAACCATTCCACATTTGTATTGTGAGTCAGAATCCAATAAGCAACACCGTATGCTTTCAGGTGATCAGTCTGCGTTTGATCCATGGGAATCAGAATATATTGTGCTGGTACACTGATTATGGTAACCAGTATCAGCAGCAAGATTTTGCAGAAGCAGTTCAACTCTGTTCCTTTTTTAATAGATTTTGCAATCTGCGGGCATTTTCCCGTGCCTGTTGAGCAAATAAACTGTTCGGGAAACTGGTTAATATTTGCTGATACAGTAAAACCGCCTGTTGATAATTGTGGAGTTGTTCTTCAACCTGCGCTAACAGCAGGATGGTCTCATCTTTGCCGGGATCATCAGCAAATGTATTCATTAATTGGATCAATAACTCCCGGGTCTCCGAGATTTTATCTAACTTGAGTAATAACCGGGCTGATCTTTTTCCGGCCAGAATGCTGATTGGTTTATGCTCCAGGGCTAATTTAGAAAGTTTCTCAGCTGCTTCGGAAAGTTTATGCTGAAAGATCAATAATTCGCAATACGCATAGGTAACCAGGGCCAGAGAATCCTGGGCATAAGACTGCAATAACATTTGCCGGGATAGCACATCATTCAATAAAGTATGGCTGGTAGGAATGGTGGAAATTAATCCGCTCAAACGGGCCTGTGCTTTTTTGATTTTTCCTTGAAAATAAACGATTTCAGTTAACTTAAAGTCAGCCATAGGCTTAAACTCATTGAAAGAAACCTGTTGATATGTTTCCCGGGCCCGGTCAATCTGGTTTTTACAAAGGAATATATCACCTAATTTAAGAATAGTCTGTTCCCGGCTATTACTTCTTGGTTGCGTCTGAATATAAGTTTGATAATAGGCGAGTGCTTTATCCAGGTCAAAATAATAATTATAGAAAATATCCCCCAGATAAATCAGACTGGAGGCGTAGAAATTCGATTTCCCCGGATTGGCAGCTAGACTATCGAAAATAGATACAGCCCGGGCCATTTCTTCACCTGCTTTTTTTGAATCAAAATTTTCCTGATAGGTATTGGCCAGAGCAAAATGGGACCGTCCCATTTCAAAATCACTCTGCAATTTATAGGGAGAATCAGGATAAAGAGTTTGCATCACCTGATGAGCAGAAATAGTATACTCATAGGCATGATTTTTAAAAGCCTCGGCAGCAAAATTTAACAAGTATTTTCCCTGGGTTTCTTTATGGTCCAGGGTTTTATATATCGCAAAAGCACGTTCATAATTTTTTTCTTTCAGGAACAGGCCAGCCAATGTTTCCCTGACGTCATTTTGCTCTGGGTGCAGATTCAAATATTTTTCCAGAGATTGGATAATAGCGGGGACCTGGTTCTGCTCATCACACAGATTTAAAATCTGGCGTTGTAAGAATTGTTTCTGTTGGGGATTCGAGTAAAAATAATTCAGATATTGTTCAGCTGCCTGACCGTACTTTAATTGTTGCTTGTACAGATTTCCGATATCAATATAAAGATTGGATTGTCCCTCAATCTGTCGCAACGCTTCGCCATATACTTCAATGGCCTCATCGTAAAGTCTTTGGTTGATCATGGCTAATGCGCTTAAACGGTATGGGGCAATATTTTTAGGATCTTTCTTTATTTCTGCCCACCACAACCCCAGTGCTTGCTGACGTTGATTGTTTAAATAGTAAACTTCAGCCAGATCAATCTTCCAGACGGAATTAGCCGGATTGGTTTTGATGAGGTTTTCATAAAAAGATATAAGTTCTGCATATTTTTGCAGGGCGAGGGAACAACGTTTTATACCGCCGATAATTTCAAGATTGTTTGGATTTTTTTGATATAGATTCTGGTATAATTCCAGGGCGTTTTCATATTGGTGGCTATCTTCCAGTACCTGGGCCAGCCGTATTTGCGGATTGGGCTGTTGGGCTGCCAGCGGAATTGATGAACCAGCAAGAAGTAGAAAAACTAAAAGCAGATTAGTTCGCAAATTGTGGTAAAATTTCATCACAAAGCAACATTCCTCTCGAAGTCAGTTTAAAATGTTCCTGGTCCAGGGTGGCCAGCTTGTTTCCGGTTAAAATTTCAATAGGCCTATTATAACGATCGCGGAAATCACAGTTAAAAGTATTATTAAATTGTTGCAGGTTAATCCCCTGATAGGTTCGTAAGGCCAGCAGTATATATTCATTAACTATCTGTCTGGCGGTTAATTTTTCCTCAAAAATTATGGGCGATTTATGATGCCGTAAGGATTTTAGATAATCGGCCAGGGATCTGCAATTTTGCCAGCGGCGATATGGCCAGAATGAATGTGCCGAAGGTCCGAAAGCGAGGTAGGGGGTATGCTGCCAGTATTTAAAATTGTGTCTGGCCAGGTGTTGATCCGAGCTGGCATAATTGGAAACTTCGTAATGGATATAGCCGGATTGCTGTAATATATTTTCTGCCTGGAGAAAATATTCTGCTTCCTGTTCGGGTCTGAGAAATTGAGTGTAGCCAGATTGCTGTAGTGAGTAAAAAGGTGTTTCTGCTTCTACGATCAGGTTATAGGCAGACAGATGTTCGGGTTGAAATGAGACAGCGCGTTCTAAGGAAAATTTCCAGGCGGAGAGTGTTTGACCGGGCATGGCAAAAATCAGGTCAATACTGATCTCGGCGAAACCGGTTTCTTTTACCTGGTCGAGCATATTTTCGACCTGTTGTACCGTATGGATACGGCCCAGGAATTTCAATTCTGCTTCGATAAAACTCTGCACTCCAATACTGATCCGGTTAATACCTAAACTTCTCAGACCTTGTAATTTTTCCCGATCCAGTGTTCCAGGATTTGCTTCCAGTGTTATCTCCGCATCAGGGTGAATAATAAAATATTTCCTAATCTGGGCCAGAATACCTTCAACCTCCTCCAGGGTAAGCAATGAAGGAGTTCCCCCACCCAAATAAATAGTATCATATTCTGTTTGAAACTCAGTTCGTTCGGCATAAATCGTGATTTCCTGGTTCAAAGCTTGAATAAATTTTGAACGCAGATTCAGATCGGTT
>CAYSHN010000509.1:0-3099 GCA_964430815.1 uncultured Calditrichota bacterium
TAGTTATACTCATACTTTTGCTGGTAATTGGACGAATACTGCCGGTATTTTGACTGCCGGTAGCAGTACCATAACCTTTGATGGAACGGGTACACAGGTCCTGATTTCCGGCGGCACCGGTGTCAATAAGGCTTTTAATAATTTGACGGTTAATAAGGCAGCGGGTACCCTGCAACTGACTTCCGGTAACGCCCTGGAAGTGAACGGCAACCTGACCATCAGCAGCGGAACACTTAATGCCAATACCAACAATATAAATGTGGCCGGCAGTTTTATAAACAGTGGTACTTTTACCCCCAGTACCGGTAATTTAACCTTTGATGGTTCCAGCGGTACCTACACCATCAATGACGGTAACTCCAGTTTAGGTCTGGTAACCATTAATGCGGCAGGAGTTACTTATCAGTTGGCGGGTGGTACCAATGTGGTCAATGGTAACCTGACTATCACGGCTGGTACTCTGGATCTCAACGGTAATACGTTGCAATTTGGTGATGCGGTAACCGATGCGATCTCAGTAAGCGGAACCTTAACTGTAGACGATAATGCCAATTTAAGGATGTTCACTGGTAGTAACTCCGGTACCGCTTTGACCGTAAATAGTGGTGGAACGATAATTATTGTCGGTACATCAGGCAGCCTGGCCACCGTGACCCGCTTCAGTGGTACGGGTGCCAGCGATCGCTATGGATTTACGGTCGGTTCGGGTGCTACTATCCATGCTAATTATGCTGCTTTCGAATATATGAATGCCGCGGGTATCAATCTGCAAACCGGTGCAACATTGGATGCGACCGATAACTTCAGTAATACAACTTTTGATAATGGAACAGCCGGCGGTATCTTTCTACAGATGGCCGATCTGGCCGGTACTAATACATTTACAGTTACCTCTACCGGCTTCCTGACCAGCCCGGGTGGTACCAGTCCATATAATGTTTACAAGACTAATACGGATGATAGTTTTACTTTCGATCAGGCTTATGGAGAATTTGCAGGTCCCACGTATGAATTCGATCCGGGTAATATAGTAAACTGGACCAACCTGATTATCGTCAGCAGATGGACCGGTGCCGTCAGCGACAACTGGGCTACGGCAGGAAACTGGACCGTGGGTGTACCGACGGCCAGCGATGATGCTATTATTCCCGATGTTTCGCGGGATCCGGTGGTTCGCAACCGCCAGGTCGCCAGAAATTTAACCATCAACACCAATGGCTTCTTAACCATCTCGGATGGGGATACGCTCAGTCTGGGTGGATCCGTGACCAATTCGGGAACTATAACTATTACCAATGCAGGTATGCTGAGGGTTGGCGCTAACTATACGAATACCAGTGGTGTATTGAATGCCAATAGTTCGACCATAGTATTTAGCGGAAGTGGAAACCAGACCATTACCACGGGTGGAACAGCGGTCGGCAAACGTTTCTATAATTTGCTGGTAAATAAATCAGCAGGTTCAGCAATCCTGAATGGCAATATCGATATCAATGGTAGTTTCACCGATTCCAGTGGAACCTTCGATGTCGGCGCCAGCAACTACAGTATGAATTTAGCCGGTAACTGGGTCAATTCAGGATCATTCAATGCCCGCAATGGAACCGTTACGCTGGATGGTACCACAGCGCAGAGTGTGAATGCCGGTGCTGCCAATGCTTTTTATAACCTGATAATAGCAACGACGAACACCGTAAGTCTGACCAGCACCAGTATGGATGTCAATAATAATCTTACCATCAATGTCAATGCTACGCTTAATGCCAATGGTCAGAACATTACGGTGGGCGGAAACTGGGCTAACAGCGGTACCTTCACTGCCGGTGCAGCCCTGGTCACCTTTGACGGTTCAGCCGGACCCTATACTATTAATAACAACATTTCGAGTTTCAATAGTGTCACGATAAATGCCGGTAGCGCTGTGGCTTATGCCCTGGCTGCCAACCTGGATATTAATGGAAACTTGACTGTTACGGCAGGTACATTTGATGTTGCCAGCCGCACTTTGACTTTTGGTGATGCCGGTACCGATGCCGTACAGGTTAGTGGCCGGATGGAAGTGGATGCCGGCGGTGTGGTACAGATGTATGATGGAACCGATATCACAGTGGCTTCTGGAGGAACGCTGGCGGTAATCGGCAATAGCGCCTCCAGCCTGGCTGAAATAACCAGACTGACCAGTGGCAATTATCAGATTGTATTGCAGAGTGGAGGTACGATTGCAGCAAACTATGCCCGCTTTAATTATTTGGGTGCCAGTGGTGCTGCAGGTATTATTATCCCGGCCGGTGCGACCATCGATGCCACGAATAATTTTGTCAATAGTATCTTCCAGAATGGTATCGGTACTGCCTACTTACAGGTAGCCAATACTCAGAGCCTCACTATCGATGGTACGCAATTTTATAGCGGACCGACTTATAATCTCGATTACTCCGGAAGCGGTAGTATGCTATTTACCGACTATCTGGGCAGCCTGTCCAGTGCCCGTTTCGAAAATGATCCGAGCAGTCATGTTCGCTGGACCTTCATCCAGGTATCTGATGTATCAGGCAGTGGTGCGGTGACTTTCGGTAATGACTTGATTCTGGATCCATCAGCTGCCGGACAATTTGGTCAGGTTAGTGTGCAATTGCGTGATGTGGTTATTCCTTCGGCCCCACGTTCGGCTGCTCGTCATTATATAGTTTTTCCGGCTGGTAATGGAACTGCTACAACCGATCTCACAATTTATTATACCGATCAGGAATTGGGTGTTATGCTGGAGGCAAACCTGAATCTATGGCGACGCAGCGGAACCAGTTGGGTCGGTCCGATTGATCCCACTTCGCATAACACAACTACTAATGAGTTTGTGGTCAGTGGCCTGACTTTCAACCGCGGCGCAGTGGATACGCTGGTGCTCAGCGATGCTGAAGATGATCAAAGTCTGCCGGTACAATTACTGGTCTTCAGTGCCGAAGCAAACCGGGGCCTGGTTGAACTGCACTGGACCACTGCCAGTGAACTTGGTAATTCGTATTTCCTGATTGAACGCTCAGCGACAGAAGATGCAGAATATGCCGAAATCTGCAGACTTGATGGTCAGGGAAATAGTTC
>CAYSHN010000510.1:0-3097 GCA_964430815.1 uncultured Calditrichota bacterium
AAACATCCCGAATCATTGATCAAATGCATCGAGAGCGACACGGTGCTGTCAAAACAGTTGATAGAGACTAAGACATATTCACTCTATAAATGCCGTAATGGCATGGTAGACGCTGCCATTCCCATATATGTCGGCGGAGAACAGGTAGCAAATTTATTTACCGGGCAATTCTTCCTGGAGCCGCCTGATCAAAACTATTTTCACCGGCAGGCAGTTGAATATGGCTATGATCTAGAAAAATATTCAGAGGCATTAAGAGACGTACCCATTTTAGACATGAAAACAGTGGAACGAGGATTGTTATTTCTGGGTGATCTGGCAGAATTAATTGCCCTGATGGGCTTTAAAGAAAAAGAATTATTAGACTTAAAAATGGAGTTGGAACAGCGGGTTGAAACTCGCACGGTAATGTTAAATGATGCGCAGGCTGAGATTAATGCCTTGAGAAGCATACTGCCGCTGTGTTCATTTTGTAAAAAGGTCCGCAACGACGAAGGCTACTGGGAGAAGGTGGATGTTTATATCAGTAAACATTCTCACGCTGATGTCAGTCATTGTGTCTGCCCGGAATGCATGGAAAAGCATTATCCGGAACAGTATGCGGCAATTTATGGTGATGAAGATACTAAATAGGGGCGCATTGCAATGCGCCCCTGAGTCCGTAAGTGCCTGGATTCCTTAGTCCCTGAGGACCTTTGCCTCTACCTGGCGGTAGACAGGCATTATCCTTGAGCCTTTAATTATTTATTATCATGAATAATAATCTCAAAGAAATACTCGTCGCACCCTGCGGCATGGATTGCAGTGTATGCAGTGCTTACTTAGCCTATTCGCATAATCTACCCAAAATAAAAGGGAAAATTAGTCATTGCACCGGTTGCCGGCCCAGAAATAAGCAATGTACTTTCATTACCAGAGACTGCGATCTGCTCAGGGAAAATAAAATCGATTTTTGCTTTGAATGCAGTACATTTCCGTGCGATAATTTAAAGCACATCGATAACCGTTATAGTACTAAATATGGCATGAGTTTTATTAAAAATCTCAATTATATAAAGGATAATGGACTCGATAAATTTATTGGTAGACAAAAAAGAAAATATAAATGCGGTCGCTGTGAAGATCTTATCTGCATCCACAATAAAAAATGTTATAGCTGCGATACCGTGATCAGCTGGAAAGAATAAAATAATCGAGAACAGATATTTCAGCGGATGGCAATAAGCATTACCGCTGAATTCTATAATTAGTGATTAATAAAAACGAAAGATGAGAATAAAATATCAACGATATTTAAAACTGATACTACTATTGTACTTGGATATTTGTCTTATGTTTATAACTTTCATTGTACTATCAATAGTATATACTCATCTCTTTCATTCTTTACTCTCTACAGGAGAATATCTAAAATCAATATTCATGATTTGGATCATTTATATACCGCTTTTTATATTAATGTATTATCTCATTCCTAAATTAAAAAAGTCCAAAACAGTAAGTTCGAAAATAATATATAACCGAAAATATACAACCTTAAAAATATTTCTCGTTTCGTTGATAACAATTCTGTTATTGATTGTTTTTCAGTCAAGTTATGTCAGTGCCTATTTAGCACCTGTAATGTGTTCGGCAAAACCTAATTTATTGGAAGGCGATTACTTATTGGTTGACAGGTTTTGGTTAAAGAATAATAATCCTTCACGTGGTGAGGTTATCGGTTTTAAAACTCCCATGATGAATTTTGATCTGATCAAACGATGTGTCGCTTTAGGTAGTGATACTTTAGAAATAAAAGATGGAATCGTATTAATAAATAACGAACCAGAAGGAAAACTAATATTTTTGAAAAATGTCTATGATCCTGTCGAACAAAAAGAACTTCAATATTATAAGATAATTAAAAATAATGGCATTGAACATTTAGTTTGTTATCAACTTAATGGTCACTTTCGTCAGGAACATTTCGGCCCCGTGGTTGTTCCGGAGAATCATTATTTTCTTTTGGGTGATAATAGGGATAATAGTGGTGATAGCAGATATTATGGTTCTTTTCCTAAAAGTGAGTTGTTTTGTAAAGCAGGATTTGTATATTTTTCGATAGACCCGATTACAAAAAAAATACGCTGGTTAAGAATTGGGATAACAATTTAATTATCTATTAAAGAAAGGGCTAATATTTTCGGAGGGACTATGATAAACGGAATTTTACCATCAGCTAAGTAAAAGCATCGAATCATCACAACTAGTCAAACACAACAAGGATAATCATGAAAATCTCAAAACAACTGTTCCTGTTGGCCGGTCTGCTTAGTTTTTCAGTCGCTTTATTCCAAGCCGTAATAACCTTTTCCCCGGTCTGGAGCAGATATTTTGGCGCACCGGCAGAGATCGTGACCAATGTACCGCTGCTGTATGTAACGGGCCTAGCGGCTTCGATAATATTTGGGATCTTCGGTCTATACGCCTTCTCCGGTGCTGGTTATATCCATCCTTTGCCACTGCTGCGAGTGGGACTTTTGGTTATAGGTTGTATATATACCTTGCGCGGCCTGGTGGTGATTCCTATACTGCTTATGACAATGGGTTATATAAGATCATCCGATCAGGTCCCGCCGACAGGACTTTCTTCGTCTGTGATTTCGTTGCTCATCGGCTTGCTATATTTGATCGGAACTTTTGGCAACTGGCAAAACATGCGACCAGTAACTAAAAGATAGTTCAATTATAACAAAGAATGGACGCTGGCAGAATTGTGAGTGTATGGGTACTAGGGCATTAATATAGAGGAATAGACGTATGATCAATCGGAATGTAGTGGTAATCATTTTATTTCTAAATTTTATAGTTGCCGGCTGTAGTAAAAAGGATTCAGCCCCGACCCAAATAGAAAACCCGCCTGAACAAATTGAAAAAAGTTCCAAAAGAGGTATTGCCTATGATTTGACAAATCCGGCAGATCTGGATACACTTAAAGGGGGTGTGTGCTGGTGGTACAATTGGTACTTTCAAACCGACGCCGCAGAAGACTATTATACCAAGTACCAGATGGAGTTTATTCCAATGTTATGGGGCGGAAATACCAGCGAAGCCGACA
>CAYSHN010000511.1:0-3089 GCA_964430815.1 uncultured Calditrichota bacterium
TCCCCCCAATGTACTATACCTTTCTCATCGCAAAAAATTGCCCGATCACCATCAACCGATTGAATTAATCGCGGAGAAAAAACTGAATAGTTCCGTCGCTGAATATAACTTATCTTTTACTTATGGCGCGGGGATGATCAAAGCGCGGCGAGAGTTAAAAAATAAAAAAATGGATATTACACCTGCGGAGTATGAAGAATTCAAGAAATTCTATAACGCCGTTCTGGTTGAAGATTCCAAGCCGATTTTATTGCAGCGCGTAGATAAATAAATACAATTTAGTGGTTGATTATTGATAGAGTATCATCCGATCGCAAAACACATATAGATAGACCAAATATTTTTACGACTGAGCATGGATCTGCTTTATTGAAACATTTCAGGGATTTAAAGTGTCTATCTTATATATGTTTCATGCTCATCATTTAGAGAAAGAATTCATTTGATTCACAGCACTAAGGGAGTACGAGTAGGAGAGGTGTAATGAAAAATGTCAGCTGGCTGTTTGTGTTTTTCTATTTTACCATCCTGGTCAGCCTTGGTGACCTGGCGGCTCAAAAACCGATATTCCCGGATCCCCTCAGTCCGCGCCTGGCCAATTACCAGATTGATGTACGTCTGGATACCAAACACAAAAAACTGTACGGCAATGAAATTTTGCATTGGAAAAATTCGTCGACTGATAACATTAATTTCCTGCAGTTTCACCTCTACCTTAATGGTTTCAAGAATAATCAAAGTACATACTTGCAGGGAGAAGGTGGCCGGACAAATTCAGCATTCCTGGAAGAAGAGAATGGTTGGGGCTGGATAGATGTTACTAAAATTGGTTTGGAAGATGGTAGCGCTTTATCCGACAGTTGTGTTTTTGTCCAACCAGATGACCAGAATAGTGATGATCAGACCGTGCTGCAAGTCAATTTACCTTATACCCTGAAGCCCGGCCAGGTAATAACACTAAAAATTGAATTTGCAGCACAATTACCCAGGGTTGTTGCCCGCACCGGATATGAGGGCGATTTTTTTATGGTTGGACAATGGTTCCCCAAGATAGGGGTATACGAACCGGCGGGCCTGCGTGGTGCTGTACAGGGTCGATGGAATTGTCATCAGTTTCATGCCACGAGTGAGTTTTATGCCGATTACGGAGTTTATGAAGTAACCATCAGGTTGCCGCAGGAATATATCGTTGCTGCTACCGGTGTAAAAGTAGCAGAAAGTACAGAAAGCGCTGGGACTAAAAGTCTGACTTATTACTGTGAAGATGTGCATGATTTTGCCTGGAGTGCGGATACCGATTTCCATATTGTAGAAGATCAATGGCAACAGGTAAAATTATATTTTTATGGTCATCCTTACCATATGGCTCAAGCGCAGCGCCACCTGCAGGCGGCGAAAAATACGTTGCAGTATTGCAGTGAATGGATAGGTCCTTATCCGTACCCTACCTTAACCATTGTGGATCCTCAATATGGAGCATTTGAGGCTTCCGGAATGGAATATCCCACCCTGATCACCGCAGGCACATTCTGGCTGATGCCACCGGGCATCAGATTTCCGGAAGACGTAACGGTTCATGAAACCGTTCATAATTACTTTTATGGAATAATTGGCAGTAATGAATTTGAGGAAGCCTGGCTGGATGAAGGAATGACCACCTATATGGGATACAAGATCATGGAACATTACTATGGCCAGGGTGAAGGGTCTTTCCTAAATCTTTTGGGCCTGCAAATTGATTTCATGCAATATGATTGGGCAGCATACAGCGCATTTTCACGGCATGACGTTGTCGTTAAAAAGTCCTGGGAATATGACCGGGGTGGCTATGGAGTGTTATCCTATACTAAACCAGCCCTGATGTTACTGACACTAGAGAATTATGTTGGTGCAGAAGTTATGAAAGATATCCTACACCAGTATTATGATCAATATAAATTCAAGCATCCCTGTACGGCCGATTTCATCACAGTAGTTAACCAGGTTAGTGGTCAGAATTTGAATTGGTTTTTTGATCAGGTACTTTATGGCAGTAATACTCTGGATTATAAAGTGGATAAAATAAATGTTCGTACCCAAAGTAAACGGCAGGGGATATTTGCAGAGCGACCAGGTACAGAATCCGATACGCTGCAGGTCGACAGCGAAAATGATTCCAGTGATGTAAGCGCTGATCAGGATTCAGTGCAAATTTATATCAGTAAAGTAACAGTAGTCCGGGAGGGGGAAGTTGTCTTCCCGGTGGAAGTCCTGGTGAAATTTGATAACGGGGAAGAGGTCATTGAAAAATGGGATGGCCGGCAAAGATTTATTGTTTATAAGTATGAAAAATCAGCTGAAGTTATTTCGGCCGAAGTGGATCCCCAGCGTAAGGTCTGGTTGGACCGAAATTTTTTGAATAATGGTAAAACGGTGGAAATCAACCACGCCGCCCGTTATAAATATACTTTACGCTGGTTATTCTGGATGCAAAATTTACTGCTGAATGTAAGCATTTTTAATTGAGCTGAAATGGAAAACCCAGGGTTTAAAACAGGTCCGGTGCCTGGAAAATGAAAACGTGCAGGGTAGTAAAATGGAAAATATAGTTTCTGTTTATAAAACAGGTGTAAAAAATTCATGGTCGCAGAAGAAAATGATGTTATTTCTTTATGGTATTAATTTATTGTTTGCTTATCTGGTATCTTTACCATTTGCCAGTATGGTCGAGCGGGCAGTGGATCATACGGTAATGGCTGATAAACTATTACAGGCTTTCGATTTTACTGCGTTGGCAATACTTATAGAAGAATATAGCCGTGGAATGAGTTTGGGCTGGAATATTTTCGCCTTCGCGACCTGCTATGGATTGCTGCATACTTTTTTTAACGGTGGAATTATAAAAATACTTTGTTCAAATATGAAATTTACCTTCCCTGAATTTATTACAGGTTGTACCGAATATTTTGTCCGCTTTTTCATATTGTTGCTTATTACCATAGGTATGCTCCTACTCATGTTAATATTTTATCTATTAACTACAGCCATACTGGATGCGCTAACTAAAAATGCTGTGACCGAATTCTGGCCGTTCTCATTATCTATAATAA
>CAYSHN010000512.1:0-3083 GCA_964430815.1 uncultured Calditrichota bacterium
AGTGGTGAAGTTTATATTAATGAACGGATACGCAGTAATGAAGCGATCAGCATGGTCTTTCAGCAGTATTCTTCGCTGCCCTGGCGTACGGTGCTGCAGAATATAATGTTACCGCTGGAAATTAAAGGGGTTGACCGTAAGGAAGCCACCGCAAAAGCAATGGAAATGGTCAAAACTATAGATCTGCTGGGACATGAGAAGAAATACGCTCAATATCCAATCTTATCCGGAGGACAACTTCAGCGCATAGCCATTGCCCGTTCGCTGATCAGTAATCCGGAAATTATCCTGATGGATGAACCCTTCGGTGCTCTGGATACCAACACCCGTTTTAAAATGCAATTGATGCTGGCTGAATTATGGGATAATCTGAAATGTACTATTATTTTCGTAACCCATGATATACAGGAAGCGGTGTTTCTGGGTGACGATATCTATGTACTGAGTGTGAATCCGGCCAGAATTGTCAACCATATTTCCATTGATTTACCGTTTCATCGGGATCGACAGACCAAGCGCAGCAAGCGTTTTGGTGAACTAGTACAGGAAGTTGAAGATGCTCTGCTGGCAACAGCACGTATCAAGTAATTAAACGGTTCGATTGCCATCCCAGCTTCGGAGCGCTTTGATTTATTTGCCCGCGCCGGTACCTATCCTCACCAGGGAGTCGGGGAATGTATACATCTATTTGTTTAACAATTGACTCAATCATTGTTACTAAGTATCTTTTATAAATTTAACTTAAAACATTTATAAGGAGTCACCGATGAAAACGATAAGCAGAATATCAATCATGGTTTTGATCATGCTGATGAGCATGTCGTTTTTAAGTTGCTTGAAGGAGGATAAGGTGTATATGAAACTGGGGAAAAAGCCATTTGGAAAAACCGCAGATGGTAAAGAGGTGGTGCTTTATTCTTTGCAGAATAAAAATGGTATGGAAGTGCAGATCATGACTTATGGGGGAAGTGTAATTTCATTGCGTGTTCCTGATCGTCTTGGAAAATTTGCTGATGTAGTGTTGGGCTATGACAAATTAGATGGGTATCTAAAGAATAATCCCTATTTTGGTGGTTTGATCGGCAGATTCGGCAACAGGATTGCCAAAGGCAAATTCTCTTTGAATGGCACGACCTATCAACTGTCCGTCAACAGCGGTGAAAATCATCTGCATGGTGGTTTCAAAGGGTTTGATAAAGTTGTTTGGGATGCAGAGGAAGTAGAGAGCGACACAACCATTGGCTTGAAGTTAAAGTATAACAGTCCGGATGGTGAAGAAGGTTATCCTGGTAATCTGGAGGCTGTCGTAACATATATTCTGAATAATCATAATGAACTGCAGATTGAGTATCATGCTACAACTGATAAACCAACTATTATTAATATGACTCACCATTCCTATTTTAATTTGGCCGGGGCAGGCGAAGGAGATATCCTGGCTCAGGAAGTGATGATCAATGCCGATCGATTCACACCGGTGGATAAAAATCTGATTCCCACAGGGGAATTAAAAGATGTCGCCGATACGCCTATGGATTTCCGCACCGCGACGGCCATTGGAGCCAGGATCAATGATGCCGATGAACAATTGACTTTTGCCGGTGGTTATGACCACAACTGGGTCTTGAATAAAGGCGATAATCCACTCACTCTGGCCGCTACTGCTTATGATCCCAAATCCGGTAGGATGTTGGAAATTTATACCACCGAGCCAGGTATACAATTCTACTCCGGAAATTTCCTGGATGGAACAATAACCGGTAAACAGGATAAAGTGTATCAGCATCGCTTTGCATTCTGTCTGGAACCACAACATTTTCCAGATGCTCCCAATGAATCCAATTTTCCTCCCGTCGATCTGAAACCGGGTGAAAAATATTCCCAGAAATCGGTCTATAAGTTTTTGACCCGTTAACAATTGAAAATGTACACGGCTAATTTAATAAGTGGAGAGAACTGTTATTCCGGGAGATTGAAAGGAGTAGGATCATGGATGGAAATATCCCTGTATTGATGGTAGAAGGGGATAGCCTGGCCGAAGCCTGGGAGAAGTCACTGATTGCCGTTTATGAACAGGGCTGTGACATAAAAACGGAATATGATAAAGCGGAGGATCCCCCCAGTAAAGACAGTTCGATGACCATTGTTGTGCATAAACCATTGGCTGAACCGATGATCCATAAGGATTTTCCTGGTGGCCTTGAAGATCTGCAGGAATATGTGCTGGAGGTTATTCAGGGAATTAAAGATCATTGGATTCGCCAATCGGCGGATACTGTTAATGATACCCGCTGGGAATATACTTATCATCAAAGATTGTTTGGTTATACGGTACCCGGCGTGGATACCATTTATGATCAGATCAAACTCCTAGTTGAGAAACTTGCCCAGACGCCCTATACCCGGCGTGCTCAGGCTATAACCTGGAAGGTTTGGGAAGATAATTTCTGTTATGATCCGGCCTGTTTGCAAAGTATCTGGTGCCGGATGCTGCAGGATGATCAGGGCGACTGGTATTTAAATACAAATATCCGTTTCCGTTCCAATGATGCTTACAAAGCTGCCTTTATGAATATGTTTGCTTTTATCCAGTTGCAACAACATATCGCCCAAGGTATTGCCAATCTTTCTGGTAAGAAAATAAAATTAGGTCGTTATGTACATCAGGCGGATAGTTACCATATCTATGGGTCCTATCTCAGGGAATTCAAGGAGCGGTTTATACAGGCCCTGCATACCAGAACTTTCGCCCAAAGGACCATCCCTTATGAAATGGTGCAGGAGATGATGACTGAGGCTATTCCCATGATCATGAAAAAGGTAAAAAATGCAGGACAATAACGCGGGTTACTGTTAACTCTTTAAATAAATCACGAGGTAAAGAATGCAAAGGCAAATCACTCTGGGACTCATCGTCAGCAACAGAGGATTTTTTCCGGATTATCTGTGTAAAACCGGAAGAGATACGATCCTGCAGGTACTGAAAGCAGCAGGAATAACGGTCGTGACTCTTACCCCGGAAGATACCAAATACGGCAGCGTGGAATCTTTACAGGATGCACTCAGGTGTACCGAATTGTTTA
>CAYSHN010000513.1:0-3082 GCA_964430815.1 uncultured Calditrichota bacterium
AATTAGTTTATTTTTGATGCAAAATTTATACCTTTCTGAAATTTGGACAACACATATTCTCAATCGGTAACTTTAAATAGTGGCGGATGTTGTTTATGAAATGAAGTGGCCTTTTGATAGGCCTGAGCAAAAGCCAGTAATCTGCCCTCATCAAATAAATTACCAATGATACTTATGCTGGTCGGACTGCCCTGCTGATCAAAACCATTGGGCAACACCACACAGGGATGACCGGTAAGATTGGTTAACAGCAGATTATCCTCGGCAAAGGAAGGTGCGATATAGATATCGATCTGTTCAAACAGTTTACGCATCTGCTGGATCAACATGAAGCGAATACGGTTTGCTTGAATATACTCAACTGCTGGGATGAATCGCGAAGCACGGAAAACGTTGGGCCAGGCATCACGTACCTGTCGCACCATTAAATCATCCCGGTTGGAACGGGTCAAATCATCAAAAACAGCAGCGGCCTCGGCATTTAATATAATGGCCAGAGACTGAATCGGAAGATCTGGTAATGTGATGGGAATTAACTGTACATTCAACTTCTGCTGTATGACATCCAGAGTTTCCTGATCCAATCGTTGCTGGTCATATTTTTCCTCAAAAGCAGATTTCAGATACCCAACTTTTAATCGGGTGAGATCCAGATTGGAATCATAACTGTAAGGAAAGTCATAGACCGATTGGTCTTCATTATCCGGTCCATATATTGAATTAAATATTATGGCACAATCTTCGACCGACCGGCTCAGTGCTCCAATTTTATCCATAGACCAACTCAAGGCCATGGCCCCGGTTCTGCTAACCCGCCCATAACTGGGACGAAGACCGGTGGTACCACAGCGTGTCGCAGGTGACACAATCGATCCCCAGGTTTCGGTACCAATCGCGAAAGGAACGAGTCCGGCCGCGGTCGCTGCAGCCGATCCTGCTGACGATCCGCTGGAACCTTCCTGTGGATTCCAGGGATTACGGGTTTTACCTCCATACCATACGTCACCCCAGGCCAGGGCTCCCAAGGTAAATTTAGCAACCAGCACTGCCCCGGCGTCATGTAATTTTTTGATAACTGTGGCATCTTGGTCAATAATCTGATCTTTAAAAGGCATGGCACCCCAGGTAGTTTTATAGTTTCTGACGGCTAATAGGTCTTTAGCTCCATAAGGAATACCATGAAGAGGACCCCGGTACTTTCCAGCAGCAATTTCCTGATCAGCAATTTATGCTTCCTCTAAGGCCAGATCTTCAGTCAGGGAGATGACACAATGTAATTGCGGATCGTATTTTTTTAACCGGTTTAAATACAATTGGGTTAATTCGACCGATGTAATTTTACGGGTACGAATCAATTCTCCCAGATCACGTACAGTATAAAAGCACAACTCCGCTCTGTTTTTGGGTAAAGTTTGTTGCGGGGGACTTAACTTTAAAAAATTTTGCTGATCGCTTGGTTTGAATCCCACCGGAATCGGATTGAATGTAAGCGCCGGGGGTATATGGTTTGGTATTATTATCTCCCGGTTCTTGGTATAAGCGTCCCTGTTATCCTGCAAATCTTTCAGCAGCGAATCCCGCTCTAAATCAGTAAACTTAAGCCCTATAATATTTTCGGCGGTCATCACATCACTGCCCTTAATCACGGCTGTTTGATCTGATGAACAAGCGACTATTAAAAGTATAGAAATAGTTATAATTATTATAATCCGGTATTTATTAGTTTTGATCATGGCCTTTTTCTCCTTAAAAAACATATCATCCCTGACGGGACTAATATTCATTGATGCATGATTTTGCTATAAATATTTCGAACTGACTAAAAACAGTAAAGAACTGATAATTGAAAAGAACAAAAATATAAAGGATTCTTGTAAATGACTTAGATTTTTCAGAAAAGATGTCGCAGGATGAATTACCAGATTTTTTCAAATTAACTTATAATTTATCATATCTCTAATTGATTTTTCTATAGAAATATTAGGAGACCATCCTATCTGTAATTTAATTTTATTTATGTCGGCAATAGATTTTGATATAAGTGATCGGGTAGAATTAGTACTAATGATTGGATCAATATTTAAATATTTTTTAGTTATATCAATTATTTTAGATATTTTAGTCGGCTTACCAGAACCAATATTATATACATCGCCAATTTTTCCTTTTTTTAAAATCGACCAATATGCTTGTACTGCATCTCTTATATCAATAAAGTCTCTAACAGATTTGAGATCTCCTAACTCTATATCAGATTTCATTTTATTCTTTACTTTAATGAATTCATCAATAATTTTTCCACAGACAAACTTATCTGACTGCCCCGGTCCAACTATATTAAAGGTTCTAACTCTTATAATTCTTAGTTTATTTTGATTAAAATATTGAAGTCCAATCAATTCTTGTATCATTTTAGTTAAAGCATATAATCCGATTGGACTAAGTGGGGTTTTTTCATTAATAGGAAGATTTTTTGAACTGACCTCTCCATATTCAGCTGCAGAACCCACAATTAATATTTTTGGTTTATGCTTACAATTTGACAGGAATAAAGCCTGTAATAAGTTAATTGTGCCAATTAAATTTATATTAAAATAATCATAATTATTTTGACTAAAATTAATCCCGGCTAAATGAAAAACTAAGTGGGGTTTAATTTTATGAACATATTTTTTCGTTTCATTAAAATCGGTAAGATCAAAATTGTATTTTTCATCTATAGGGGCTGAAATATTTTTCTTATTATCTATTCCTACTATATTTAATTTTTCCCCACTATCTTTTAAATAATTGACCAGATATCTTCCTGAAAAACCATCAACACCTGTTATTAAGACTTTCATGGTCATATTTTAACTAAAAAATGTTTGAATACTATCTGAATATTTTAGATTTATTTCTTCATAATCTTCTTTGTTACCTAAGTCAAACCACATACCCTTAATTGGATAACCTATAACTTGCTCTTTATTTTTTATCAGCATTTTAATAAGATCAGGTAAATCAAGATACTCATTAGTTTTTATATATTTTTTTATTCTCGGACTAAATATATATATACCCGCACTTATTATATATTCAA
>CAYSHN010000514.1:0-3078 GCA_964430815.1 uncultured Calditrichota bacterium
GAGTCTACAAGGATGGCCTCTGGTTCTTTGATTACGATGGTTCGGGCACATGGGAAACCGGTACCGATAAAGTGTATTATTTTGGAGCGCCCGGCTGGACGTCAGTCTTAGGCGACTGGAATGGAGACGGGAAGGGTACCAAGATAGGAGTCTACAAGGATGGCCTCTGGTTCTTTGATTACGATGGTTCGGGCACATGGGATGCCGGTACCGATAAAGTGTATTATTTTGGAGCGCCCGGCTGGATTCCGGTTGTCGGGAAATGGAGTTGAAAAAAAAATAATTAATCCATTTTTTTAATGGATGTGGATTTTTTAAAAATTCCTTTGCAGCATCTCGCAATTCAGGTAATATCGTAAGAGAATAAAGAAAATACCGAAGGCCGTATTGCGATTCTGTTGGCAGTTCTCATGGTATCTCGTTGGTTTTAATTTGGCAATATTGGATACTAGCACTAAAGTTTGTAGTGAGCTGAGCAACAGTATTGTTATCAGTCAACCAGCATCATTTTACATTTCAGGCAGTACTGCCAAGGGATTGCACACCATGATTGCACTGTGTCTTTTGTCAGCTTGATGTGGCAGCGGTGCATCTTTCCGCAATTGTTGGGACATTGCCGGGAACTGGACTTCATAAAATAGTATACTATGTTGCTATCCCATAAAGGCAATCGGGCAACGAAAATTAGAGATTTTTTTCATAAAATATAATGATGTTATATTATTCCGATAAATACTGTGGATTATAGGAAAATTATTGCCTTTCATTTGAGCACTATTATTGATCAAGAATAAAATAGTAACCTATATATTTTGATAAAATACTAATGGGCGTGGATGGGATCATAGCGGGTATTTGGAGCAAAACGGTGGGTTTATACTTTCGATTTCATCCAGATTTTGGAGGAGAAACGATGAAACCCAGGACATCATTTATAATATTCCTCGTTGTGGGATTACTTCTTATAATCCCGTGGGTCGCTGCCGAAAATACGTCCCATGGTGTTGCCGGTGTGAAAGACGCGTACGTGAAGGTTGCCAATACTTCGTCGGGTCCGAAAGAACCTCTGGTACCATCTGTTATGTCACCGGTGAATCAGCCGGAATGGAGTGGTTGGGTAAATTTGGGACAGGTGCAGACAACCGGAACACCATATTTTAGAAATGCCTCCCCAGCGGTAGTTGCGCGCATGCCCAATCGCCTTGATGTATTCGCATTTAATACGTCAGATGAAGTAACATACAATAACACGTTAACATCCTTTTCGTGGGACGGGGTTTATTGGTTATCTGATACGGATGTATTTCATCCCTTAAAATTAGGGTATAACCCTGTTACCGCAACTTCGTTCAGCAGTGACGAAATAGTGGTATATGCCAATGGCGATGATCCGGGCAAACTATATTCCCAAATGAAGCTGACAGGGAGAGGATGGGATCCGGAGGGTTGGCTTAAACCCGATAGAGTAGATTTCCTTTTATATTATGGTCCATCAGCCGTTTCCCCGACAAACACCACGCAGTATGTATTCTGGGTATCTCCCGATCAGCATGTGCGATACTTGTATTGGGATCTTGCGCCTTGGCAATACACGTACACCACGACTGGTGGTTATAATGGAACCGATCTGGGTACACCTCCTGGCCTGACAATTACCTCCGCCCCGGCTGCAGTTAAATATCTGACCATCAATGGCGATGTTGTCGTGTTTGCACGGGCTTCAGACAATGGACTCTGGTACATCGGACACTGGACCTCCGGCCAAGGTACTTGGTCGTCATGGGGACAAGTGCCAGGATCCTTCAATCTTGCGGGTGCGCCTGCAGCTGTATCACGATATCCTGGGTGTATTGATGTGGTCTACAGGACAGATGCTGGAAAAATCGTGTTAAGGGAATACACTGATGCCCATGGCTGGTCCGGAGAGACCATTCTCGACCAGTATGAACTTGATTCAGACCCGGCAATTGCTTCCTGGGACCCAGCTCGCCTGGATCTGTTTATCGAGCACGGGGATGGAACCGGAACCATATGGCATTCGTATTGGAACAGTCCAAAACCCCAGATTACTACCATATCTCCCTCCTCAATAATGGCCGGGAGTATTGATACTACCATCACTATCACCGGTAACAATTTCTATCCGAACAGCGAGGTGCGTCAGCACTTAGCTGGCACACCACTCCTAGCAACGACATTTGTCGATGAGCATACGCTTAGAGCAGTTGTACCTGAATCATGGCTAACAACACCCGGTTCAATCCCGGTCTATGTCAATGTACCTGGCACAACCCAGTCCAACTTCTTCTCAGCCGATTATACCATCACCGTAACGGCAAAAAGCAATCTTCCGACAGATAAGATCGGAGTCACGAACGGACAGCAGTGGTATCTTGACATAGACGGTTCTGGGACATGGAATCCAGGGGATAAGGCTGATAATTTCGGAGCTCCAGGTTGGACACCTGTTGTCGGTGACTGGAACCCGGCCGTACCTGGTACGAAGACAGGCGTCTACAAGGATGGCGTCTGGTATCTGGACTGGAACTGTAACGGTGCTTGGGATAATGGTGTTGACTACGCGTATTCATTTGGAGCCCCTGGATGGACTCCAGTTGTGGGGAAATGGAGTTGAAAAAACAATAATTCATCCATTTTTTCATCGTGACGTCTATTAAAAAATCCGCGGCTTCAGTCTGGCAGCATCATCCCGCATTCCGGGCAATATTGTCAGGGTACCGCACGCCATGATTGCAATTTGTCTTTTGTCAGCTTGATGTGGCAGCGGTGCATAGCTCCATGACCGTTCGGGCAGCAGGTTCTGCCATCTGCGGGGTCTGGTAGATGTTCTTTTTGGTGATAAATCCCGGCTGGTTCCCGGAGCACGATATTGATAACCCGCCTATCGATGTTGGGTACGCAGCAGCCGCTTTCGATTCAGTACCTGAATCCTGCGTCGATGCTGTGCACTGTTGTGGCGAAGTTATACAACCGGAGGAAAAGAGGAGTATCTGGAAGAGAAAGAGTACGACAGCCAAAGATCCCGTTCGCATGATAACGCATACATCCAGTCAACCT
>CAYSHN010000515.1:0-3078 GCA_964430815.1 uncultured Calditrichota bacterium
ATGAAGAGAATCATGATGAGAAGTGTGATTGCTTTAATGCTGCTGATGTATTGTGGCGTGCAGGTGCCTGCCCGTGATCAGAACCAACAACTGTTTAATATGAGCAATATGCAGATCGACTCACTGTTGACAGTAACAGCCGGTCAAAACCTGACAATTACCGCTCGAATGAATTTTTATTCGCAATTATTTTTGGGCATGCCCTATAATCTGAATTGTTCTGGCGATGGGCCCTATGCTTTACTGGAAACTCAACCCTTAGTTAATTTTGAACAAACCAATTGCATGGTATTTATCGAGCATATTCTGGCTCTGTCTATTTCTGATAGTTGGGATAATTTTTTTAATAATCTTCAGCAGATCCGCTATAAAGATGGGATCATCGGCATGCGCACGCGAAATCATTATACCATGGCTGACTGGCTGCCGGAGAATCGCTGGCTGCTGGAGGATGTGAGTCAGCTGATAGGAGGAAAATTTACCCGGCAGGTTACGCGGACCATCTCCCATTTTACTTTTTTTCAGAACAAGAGTATAACTGACTTAAGGTATGTAAAACCGGACCGGCAGATGACCATAGATTATATACCCTCGGAAAATCTTAAGGATATAAAAAGTAAGTTGAAGATGGGTGATATTGGATCTTTGATCTATGCCAATAAAACAGATATCTTTTCAGCTCATATGTGGCTGGTGGCTGAGAAGAATGGACAACTGGTTATCCGGGAATCGTCCAACAGTAAGATGACCACCTTTGAGACTCCTTATGATGAGTGGTCCGAGAAAATCGAGAGATCTCCTAAATATATTGGCATAGCAGTGATGCGGGTAAGAGCAGAATTAGACCAGCCGGGAAAAATTATATTACCCTGGGAGATTCAGGGTCTGAAATCTGCTCATTAATTATTTCATAATTAATTTTTATAATCACATCTTTTATATTTAATCCCCGCGGGGTATTCAATTGTGCGTTATTTTTAAACCAGGAGCGTTACTCCTGGCTGAATTATTGGATCCCTTCGGGATGGATATTTTGGTTAATGCAGGATTATCAATCTGATTATTTGATGACTTTGGGATGGATTTTATGGTAGAAACTGATTGTACCACCCATTCCATATATTCGACAATCGAAAGTACCCCGAAGGAATAAAATATATTAGGTCGTGGTATCATCCAGACATAGAATATAATACCAAAATCAATCATACCCTGGAATTATCAAATATATCTAATCTGCACAACACCTAATAATAATCCATAGTCTATCCTACCCCGAAGGGGTAAAATATACCAGGCTGGGGTGACACCCCAACACAAGAAAATCACAAATATAATTATTACCCTGAAAGGGTTACATAATATAGCTATTATCAACCCCACAGATGTTGTTCATCATAATTACTCTCATATCTCTTTAAAAATTCAATATGTTCTTCCTCATATTTTTTAACTTGGTGGTGAGATTCCTGATTTGCTATATATTTTATAACTTTCATAACCTGTGATTGACTAACAGAAAAGATACCATATCCAATTTGCCAGCTAAATCTATGCATGCTTTGATCTTTGGTTTTAAGCCATTTTGATGATTCTCTCTTCAATTCTCTCACTACTTGCGCCAAAGAATAGTTACTATTAAGAGCGAATAGAATATGTATATGATCGGAAGCTCCACCAACAATTAATACCTGACACCCTAAACTTTTTAATGTTCCGCCCAGATAACGGTGCATTTCATCGCGTAAAATTTTATCTCTTAAATACGGATATCGATTTTTGGTAGAAAAGATAAGATGTAATAAAACCTTAGCCAGAGATTGTGACATATCAGATTACATCCAATCCTTGAATTGATATTTATCTGTAAAAACGTAAACGGTCTTTTTTTATTGTAGATACTATTGCAAAAATCATACCGTTTATAATCAAATTAATATTTAACCCCTGCGGGGTGATCAAGGACTTGCGCATTTTAGAACCAGGAGCGATGCTCCTGGCTAAATTATTGGATCCCTTTGGGATAGATATTTTGGTTAATGTAGGATTATTAATCTGATTATTTGACAACTTTGGGATGGATTTTAGGGTAGAAACTGATTGTACCACCCATTTCAAATAATCGACAATTGAAAATACCCCTCAGGGGTAAGAGATATTAGATTGGGGTGCCATCCCAACTAGACATACATTAAATCAATGATGGGTTTATATTTTTCATGAATGATACGCCGTTTCACTTTCAGGGTGGGGGTCAATTCTCCGGTTTCAACAGAAAAATCGTTTGGTAAGATCCGGAAATATTTAATTGTTTCAAAGCGTGCCAGAACTGCATTGACTTTTTGTACATACTCCTGGAATTTATCGATAATGAATTTGTTTTTAACCGCTTCCTCGACCGTTAAATTTGCCAGACCCAGTTGTGCACATAATTTGGGTAATGTTTCCTTGTTTAATGTAAACAGACAGGTTAAATACTTTCTTTTATCACCAATTACTACTGCCTGTGAAACACCCTGGTTAAGTTTCAGTAAATTTTCTATATTCTGTGGAGCAATATTTTTTCCGCCTGCCGTGACGATTATATCTTTTTTACGGTCGGTAATATGGACATATCCATTCTCATCATAATATCCAACATCCCCTGTATACAGCCAACCATCTTTCAAGACTTCAGCGGTGGCGGCCTGATCTTTCCAGTATCCGGAAAATACGTTATCACCTCTGGTGATGATCTCCCCATCATCGGCGATCACAACTTCACATCCCGGTAGAGGCGATCCAACTGCGCCGGGAATGGTTTTACCAGGAATGGTGGTAACACATACACCTGTACATTCTGTCTGTCCGTATACCTCATATATATCCATACCCATGGATCCAAAAAACCGGGATATTTCGGCAGGAACCGGTGCAGCACCACTGGCCAGGATATTAGCCCGATCCAGTCCCAATTTTTTTCTGAGTTTGCTGAAAACCAGCCGGTTAGCGACATTCCATTGACCTTTGGTTATAATTGAAATTGGTCCAGAACTGTTGCGGTGTATTCTGATTTTATTTCCTACTTTCAGTGCCCAA
>CAYSHN010000516.1:0-3076 GCA_964430815.1 uncultured Calditrichota bacterium
TTAACCGATGACCATGATAATGATTATGAAGAATTTCTCCCTTAACCGAGAGAATGACCGGAAAGGCTACAGCCCCACCCGCCGCCAATGCAAGCCCTTCAATATCGCCGGCCAGATCTCGCTCGTACATTCCCGGCCTGGCTTTACGCATCGCGGTCAAATGCATCTGATATGTTATCGCATGTGCTTTTTCGATCTGGGCAACTTCTTCTTTACTTTTAACATTACGCTGAGTAACTACTGCTTTTATCAAATCCACTGAAGCATAATTTTTGACCGATTGTTCCTGTATACCCAGCAGATTATTTATTTTCAAATAATGTTCACTACGATAAGGGGGTAGATAATGTATTTTTCGGCCCTGTTTGATTGCCGTCGCTAAAAATTCTGGTAACTGGTTTAAAGTTCGATGTTGTTTAACTCCGATTTGTTTGGCTTTCTCAGTCATTGAAGGCAGATTACCCATCCAGATAATATCATCCAGCTCAAGATCGTTACCAAAGAGGATCTCCTGATCCGCATCCAGGTCGATAACAGCAGCCAATCCAGGTTCGGCTAGACCAAAATAATACAGGAATGTACTGTCCTGACGAAAACGATAACCATTAGCCGCATAATTCATCGGGCTTTCTTCGTTACCGAGGAACAGTAACAGACCAGTTTTCATACTCTTTTTTAGCAAAAGACGACGCCTCGAATAAATAGTAGATGTAAACATATTATATATCCTCACTTATTGTTATAAAACATACATAAATCGCATTTAATTGCCAAAAGAATTTTCATTGGCAAATTAAGCAGATGATAAAATTTTTACAATATTTATAAAATATATGGTGTAAGAAATTACATTTTTTTTTATTTTTAGATTCAGCAATTGATCGAACGGATTCATGGGGATTTAGTGAAGGAATTTTATAATGCCTACTACTTTAGCAATTAAAAAAGCGGATGATCTTCTATTCGGTAAAGCGAGCAGTACTGTCCACTGTGGTTACGATTTAACAATTGGTGCCGGCCAGGTGTTTCCCGAAATTAATTTTACTCTGCCACCTATCGATATCAATGCCGGGACCTGGTCCCAGATCCGTAACGAATACCAGACGATGATCGGTGAAATTTGTCAGCGGGCGGTTGAATTGCATTGTCCCGGTTTAGTAGTGGAGTTTGAACTATTGCCACCCATGACTATTAATCCCGGCTGGGGGGCTGAGATCACCGGAATTCTTAAATCCACCCTTGATCAATATTATCACAAAGAAAAATTACACTCAGCCTTACGGGTTACACCAGTAGACATACGTGAAAATACACGTTCACCCCAATTACGTCATGGATTGATGTGGGAAAAGCTCCTGGAATCTTTTAGGCTTTGTGCACAGGCCGGAGCGGATTTACTGGCGATTGAATCGACTGGTGGTAAGGTAGTCCATGATGAAATGCTGGTCAGTGGCGATCTAAAAGGAATCGTCTTCGCCTTGGGTGTTTTGGGTGTCCGCGACATGGAATTCCTATGGAAGCAAATTGTCGATATCGCTCGACAGAACAAAATAATTGCTTCCGGCGATACTGCTTGCGGATTTGCCAATACCGCTATGGTTCTAGCCGAGAAAAAAATGATTCCCCGCGTGCTGGCTGCCATCGTGCGCTCGGCATCTATTGTGCGTAGTCTGGTTGCCTGCTGGCAGGGTGCCACAGGTCCTACCAAAGACTGTGCCTATGAAGGTCCGTTTCTAAAAGCAATAACTGGCGTACCAATTTCAATGGAAGGAAAATCCAGCGCCTGTGCTCATTTGAGTCCGTTGGGAAATATCGCTTCGGCCTGCTGCGATTTATGGAGCAATGAATCAGTACAGAATATCCGTTTGTTGAGTGCTTCTGCACCGGTAGTTTGTCTGGAACAATTGATTTACGATTGCCGGTTAATGAATGAAGCATTACACAGCGGAAAAGCAGCTGTCTTAACCCTGCAAAAATTATTATGCAGCAGCGACGCAGCCTACGACCCCCAAGCATATATTCTTCAACCAGAAATTGTAATCACCATCTGCAAAAAAATTATCCGGGAAAAAACTCCGTTGCAGATGACCCTGGCTGCTGTGGATGCGACTCTGGACATTTTGCGTTCGGCGGTAAAAGAAAAAAAGATTTTCATTTCTGCTACCGAATTGCGCTGGTTGGATATGCTGATGAGGCAGCGGGAAACGATAGTTGATGACGAAGCAAAATTAATACAGGATATTATTTCCAGCAGTGCCGAGATCAAATTTGATCCTAAAGAATATGGTTTGAAACAATAAAAAAGAGGGGAATTATATGTCATTACTGCAGCAGATTAAAGAAGTAGTAATTATGGGACATATTAATGCTAAATCCAAATATCCGACCGAGCTTGAAGGAAAGCCAGGTGTTGAAGAACTGGTCCAACAGGCGGTTGAACAAAAACTGGATTTAGCAGTCGTTCTGCACCAAGGGTTAATTGCCGGAATGGATGTAGTGGGGGAAAAATTTTCCAAAGGCGAATATTTTGTTCCGGAAATGCTATTTTCAGCTAAAGCAATGAAAGCGGGAGTGGCAATTCTGAGTCCACATATGATAAATACAGAGTCATTGACCGTCGGTAAGGTAATTCTCGGTACGGTACAGGGTGATATGCATGATATTGGTAAAAACCTGGTAGGCATGATGCTGGAGGGTGCCGGATTCGAAGTTATTGATCTGGGAATTAATACGCCACCTGAAAAGTTTCTGCAAGCAGCTCAGAAACATCCCGAGGCTGTAGTTGGTATGTCGGCTTTACTGACCATCACCATGGGTAAAATGAAAGATATAATTGAATTGTTAAAGAGTAAAGGTATCAAAAATAAAGTTATAATCGGGGGAGCACCCGTTACCCAAAGTTTTGCCACACAGATAGGTGCACATGGGTATGCTCCTGATGCTTCTCAGGCTGTAGTCAAAACGAAAGAGTTATTGGGGATTAATAAATAAGGGACAAAGGCACAGAGAGACAGAGAGATAAAGTAGGCACTCAATGCTTTTCTTTTTACCCTTTGCCCATTACCCTTCCCCCTTA
>CAYSHN010000517.1:0-3068 GCA_964430815.1 uncultured Calditrichota bacterium
CCGATATCAATTACAGCGAGGCACATTTTGAACCCAAAGAAAAAGACAAAATTGCCTTTGGCCTGGTGGCAATTAAAAACGTTGGCCATACTGCTATCCATTCTATACTGGAACAGAGAAAAAAAACCGCACCATTCATCAGTATCTTTCAATTACTGCAAAATGTAGATATGCGACTGGTCAATAAAAAAGTGCTGGAAAATCTGATCCAGAGTGGGGCGATGGATTCATTAGAAGGTACCCGGGCTCAGAAATTTCATGCTATCGAAAAGGCACTTGAGTTTGGGCAGAGTTTTCAATCTCGTAAACGAAAAGCTGGTGAACAAAAATCACTATTCGACATGAATCCCCAAGTCAACGATACCATCACTTATCCTTTGCTGCCGGATGTTACCACCTGGTCTGTTCAGGATACGCTGGCCCGGGAAAAAGAAGCACTAGGTCTTTATTTATCGGGGCACCCGCTGGGAAAATATAAAAATATTTTAAATCTGTACCACAGTAATCTTGATATTAACAATGGTGCCCAGTTCAATGAAGAGGGTACAGTCAGAATCTGCGGTATGATCACCGAAATCCGCACGCTGCTTGATAAAAAACAAAATAAAATGGCCTTTATCAAATTGGAAGATTTTGACCGTCCCTATGAAGCAGTCGTTTTTGGTTCGATTTATAAAAGCGTGGAGAATCTGATCAAAAAGGATGCTCTGGTATTAGTGCAGGGCCGCTTAAATTCGTCACTGGATGATACGGTAATTAAAATAATCTGTGATGAGGTATATGAGCTGGAAAAAGTTCCTGCCAGTTTAACTGAATATTTAATGGTGCGTATCGATAAAACCCACATCACCAGGGAAAAGATAGCGGATTTGCATAAGACATTATATGCTCATCGCGGAAAATTACCGGTATATTTTAAAGTTGCTCTGAACGGCAGTGAAGAGGTTAATATGGTCTCCAGAAAAATGCAGGTCGACATCGATCATAAGTTACTGGACGAACTGGTTGCCTTGATCGGGCTTGAAAATATAAAGGTGAAAATAAAAGGGCGATGAAAGTAGTAGCCCAGCGGGTCCGTCTGGCCTCGGTTGAAATTGAACAACGGGTGGTCGGTAAAATCGGCCAGGGTCTGCTTTTATTAATAGGAGTGGCCGAAGCGGATACTGAAATAGATGTGGAATTTGTAGCGAACAAGTGTGCAAATCTGCGAATATTTCAGGACGACCAGGGTAAAATGAATCGATCCGTAATTGAGGAGAAAGGAGAGATTCTGGCCATTTCACAGTTTACGCTGTTGGCTGATACCCGGCGTGGCCGCCGGCCCAGTTTTATTGGTGCAGCCAATCCTGAAAAGGGTGAAAAATTATACAACTATTTCATCAACTGCCTTCGTGATACAGGCCTGCATGTGGAGACTGGGGTATTCGGTGCTATGATGGATGTACATCTGGTCAATGCTGGCCCGGTGACTGTGATTGTGGAATCTAAGGGTGAAAGCAAGGAATGACAGCATTGCTATGATCAGGATCCCGGCTCGGGGGCCGGGATGACATTTTATCCGTACTGTCACCCCGGGCTTGTCGAAGACCTGGCGCCAGACAGGTCAGACATGACCAGGAATCTGGATCGGGATTTATACCCAGCTGAAGGAACTGTGATATAGAAATCTACATCACGATCAAATATTTATTTGTATATTTGATAAATGAACTAACAATTTAAACGGCATCAGCACTATGAATGATATTAAAAACTTGTATCAACGATTCCAGCAAAGTAGGTTTTTCAAACCTGTGCTTTGTGGAATATTTCTTATTTTTCTTGTTTTGTTATTTGATAAGATAATCATGCCATTATATGTCAAATTAGGACGCGAGATAGAAATGCCGGATATTCTGGAACTATCTCTCCAGGATGCCAAGACCAAGTTGACTGAAAATGGCTTCCCGGTTATGGTTAGTGATTCATTATATGATTCAAAACATCCTGGGGGAACAGTAATAGAGCAAAATCCATATCCATATGCTCAGGTTAAAAAAGGCCGCCGCGTCTACCTTACTATCTCCATCGGTGAACGGCCCGTGATCATGCCCAATCTGTTCGGTGTATCGCCACGCGAAGCTGAATTAATACTGGAATCACGGGACTTGATATTAAATGGTAAAGGTTATGTGTTTTCTGATATTTATCATGAAGGCACTGTGATGGGACAATCCTTTCTGCAGGGACAACCGATTAAAGCAGGTTCGCGCATCGATATCACTATCAGTCTGGGCAAAATGAACCAGGAACGGGTAGTACCAAATGTTCAGGGCAAAAGTCTTTATGAAGCCCGCGAAATTCTGCGATCCCTGGGTTTAAAGATCGGACAAATCAAATATGAAATACGACAGGATGTACTGCCGGAAACGGTTGTGGACCAATCTCTAAAAGAAGGTACGGTTTTTACAACCGAGGCGAGTATCAATCTAACCGTCACTAAGGAAAAGTAATAAAAAGGAATCAGGATAATTCCATGCAAATAATCAAACTGGCGCCTTCGATCCTATCGGCAGATTTATTAAAATTAGAACAGCAAGTGCGGACAGTGATTAAGAATGGAGCAGATTTTATTCATGTCGATATCATGGATGGTCACTTTGTTCCCAATATTACCTTCGGGCCGGTAATTGTTTCGGCAGTGAAACGGATATGCAAACTACCTCTCGACGTACATCTGATGATCAGTGATCCTGACCGCTACATTCCTGCTTTTGCAGCAGCTGGCGCCAATATATTAAGTGTGCATCAGGAATTGAATCCTCATTTGCATAGTACCATTCAGAAGATTAAACGCTATAAAGTAAAAGCAGGTGTAGTGCTTAAACCGGCTACCGATCTTCATACTATATTACCCATGTTGAGAGAATTGGATCTAGTCTTGTTAATGACGGTGAATCCGGGATTCGGTGGACAGAGATTCATCAAAGCGGTTCTGACGAAAATAAGGGCACTGGCTGAAATTAAACGAAAATCTAGATATTTGAACATTAAGATAGACTTTTCAGAGAGACAACCTTTTCCAGGAC
>CAYSHN010000518.1:0-3065 GCA_964430815.1 uncultured Calditrichota bacterium
TGACTCTGATTGGGGTTTATTTCTTAAACTCATTAAATCGTAACCTGTTCAATTTTTTCGGGATTACATGTCCCCAGACGGTGATTTTCATCCGCTGCGGTGTAAATGTATTTTGGTTCACGCCCCGTATCTTTAAGCGATTGCAATCTCCGTTTTTTTCGTTCCGTATCGATTATTTGCCAGCCGGTATAATCCAGGGCTACTGGATCCGTGCCAATGATCAGGCCATTAAATGGCCAGCGCCAGTGCGGAAAGAATGAAGGTCCCCCTTCATATTGAGCTGTCAGAGCATCGCAAATGGTTAGACAAACTTTGGAACGGACCGATGGCAGCATCGAAACGTCAGCAATATAGGGATTGCCTGTATTGAGATGATATTTATTAGGATTATTAATGGCTCCGAACAGATTTTTCATGGCCATAGTCATACCCGCAATACCATGGTCCTTTAATGTCGGCAGGTTCAGTACTACATCACAAACCCGGCTCAGAGTATTACAGACCAGACTGGCTGCGGAGCCATAGATTTCAAAGTCGGAAGCGAAACCCAGATATTCATTGCCAAAGCAGCGGATACCTTTTCGACTCTGATTAATCCTGAATCCGCCATCTTCCAGATCGGAGCTGAAGCGATCCCAGATAATAATGTTCTCGGCTTTGGTACCACTCTGCTGTAATCGTTCACAAATTGCCTCCACCAGTTCCCGGCGGGTTGCTCCATGACCGGAAAGACAGTTAACCTTAAGTCCAATCACGGCACCCGGTTTGATTATTTTCTGCCAGGTTTGCAATGGATTATCAGTCTTGAAAAATGCCTGTAAAGCACTATCTAGTAATTGCTGAAGGCGATCACTGTCGACAGAATCTTTATCATTTTGGAGTTTAGCATCACGAGCGATGACCACTTTTGATTTAGAATTGGTCGTCGTCGCAGACCTTTGGGTCAGGAACATCAAAGGTGAGGCGAATAAAGCACCACTCGTTACCTGGCACCCGGTTTTAATAAATTCCCTACGTTTCATTGTGTCAAAGACTTCTTATGTACATTTCAATATACTAAGTTTTGAAAGGAAGGTTCAATATTAATATTCAATAATCAATTCATTCTAAGAAGGCACTGCGGAAAAGTACCTGAGTCCCTGAGTACCTTAGTACCTGAGAAATAACTATGGATCGTCATTCCGGGCTTGATCCGGGAACTGAATTACCTTTGGGGTTTATAGAAAGAGATTGCTTCGCCCCGATCCGGCGGCTGCCGGATGAGACTCGCAATGACCTCTTGCCCACACAACCCCGTCCGGCAACCGCCGGGGTGACACCTCCACCAGTGGGCGGATCCCTGTCTGACGCCAGGCAGGCGCCTACCGGCGGACCTCTCCAGAGGGGAAACTCAATGTTCTTGTTTTTCTCAGGTACTAAGGTACTCAGGGACTCAGGTACTCAGATACTTTTTTACTTAGTGCCTCAGTGCCTTAAGATCAGTACACATCTACTGTTAAAATACAAATAATATCTGTTTCAGTTGGAAATAGACCTGTATTACGCTTAAATTGATAGTAACTAAATTAATTTAAAACAGAATAGAGGAAAACTGTGGGAAGAATAGGTTTAACTGAAATACTAATTATAGCTCTGATTCTGATTCTTCTTTTCGGCTCGCGGAAGATACCGGAATTGTTTAAATCCCTTGGTTCCAGTATCCGGAGTTTTAAAAAAGGAATCCAGGGTGATGATTCTGATCAACCACCCAAATCATGATTTCATGGCCGACTTTTGCTTAAAACTGAATTATTCTATATTTATTTGCTGCGAATCCAGTAATCTGCAAATAGTACTTTCCGGTTCAAAGTCAAAATATTTGTTCATAATACTCTGCCATTATGTCGGTATGATGAGTGTTTTTTGTCATGTTAAGTGATTGACTCTATTGATTTTATATATTATTAAATAATATTATACATATTTCTTCTGGCACAGGCTTTGATAATGAATATCAGGAATAGATAACTTAAATCTAATAAAGGATATTCTGATATGACTTTAGATAAATTTACCCTGAAGGCCCAGGATGCCGTAGCAGTTGCACAGCAGATCGCCTCTGAATTTGGTAATCAGCAGATAGAACCGGAACATGTGGCCATGGCCATGTTGCGGGACAGTGAGGGCATTATTCCCGTTATTCTCAAAAAAGCTGGTCTCAATATACCGGCCCTGGAAGCGAGTTTTGAACATGAGATTAAGAAATTACCCAAAGTACAGGGCACCGGTCTTACGCAATTCTATCTTTCCAAGCGTGCCCAGCAGGTGTTTGCTGAAGCACTCAAAATTGCCAATACCCTGAAAGACGAATACATCAGTACGGAACACCTGTTACTGTCCATCGTGCAGAATGATAAAGGTAATGCCGGAAAAATTCTGCGTGAAATGGGACTTGAGGAGGATAGTATCATGCTGATCCTCAAGGAGATACGCGGCAGCCAGCGGGTAACCGATCAATCGCCGGAAGGTAAATACCAGGCGCTCAAACGCTATGGACGTGATCTGAATGAACTGGCCCTGGCCGGGAAACTGGATCCGGTAATCGGTCGTGATGATGAAATCCGCCGGGTACTGCAGGTTTTGTCCCGGCGTACTAAAAACAATCCGGTAATTATCGGTGAACCGGGAGTTGGCAAAACCGCCATTGTTGAAGGTATTGCCCATCGAATTGTCAACGGTGATATACCGGAAACACTTAAGACCAAACGGATTATTTCGCTGGATATGGGAGCTCTGATTGCCGGTGCAAAATTCCGGGGTGAATTTGAAGAACGGCTTAAAGCAGTAATCAAAGAGGTGATCGATGCTCAAGGGGAGATTATCCTGTTTATTGACGAATTACATACGCTGGTTGGCGCCGGAGCGGCTGAGGGAGCCATTGATGCTTCGAATATGTTAAAACCAGCTCTGGCCCGCGGTGAATTAAGAGCCATCGGAGCTACGACCCTGGATGAATACCGCAAATATATTGAAAAGGATGCTGCCCTGGAACGACGCTTCCAACCCGTACTGGTTGATGAACCATC
>CAYSHN010000519.1:0-3064 GCA_964430815.1 uncultured Calditrichota bacterium
TGTACTGGATAGTATGGTTGAAGGGGTACTGGCTATCGACCGGGATGAGAAGATTATTAATTTAAATGAGGCTGCAGCCAGATTGCTGCATATCGATGTAGCACATGGCAGCGGTGCCAGCATACAGGAGGTTGTCCGTAACAGCGATCTGCAAGCCCTGATCAGTAAAACGTTACAGGAAAATGCAACTGTAGAAGACGAGATTATGTTGCGTAATAAGAGCGATCATTTTCTGCAGGTACATGGTACCGTGCTGAAAGATGCAAGCGGTCAGACCATGGGCGCAGTAATTGTGCTGAACGATGTTACCCGCTTGCGTCGCCTGGAAAATGTACGGCGTGATTTCGTGGCAAATGTGTCACACGAAATCCGGACACCCCTGACTTCCATCAAGGGTTTTGCCGAAACCCTGTTGAGTGGTGCCCTGGAAGACACGGCGCATGCCCGCAATTTCATCGAAATTATAGCCAAACAGTCCAACCGTTTGAATGCCATAATAGAAGATTTGCTCATGCTGGCCAGATTGGAACAGGAAGGTGAACCGGAAAAAATTGATTTTGAATCTGCCGAACTGAAGGTGGTCATCGACGAAGCATTACAGGTTTGCATGCCAAAAGCAAAAGAAAAGAATATTCACCTCCGTGTACAATATAACCAGACAGCCAGGGTCCGGATGAATACCGATCTGGTGGAACAGGCTATTGTTAATTTAATCGATAATGCTATCAAATATAGTCCCGGCAAGGCTGAAGTGCTCATTACAGTGGCACAGCTAAACGGAGAAGTGATGATTGATGTCACCGATCACGGCGTTGGTATCGAAAAGAAACATTTATCCAGACTCTTTGAACGTTTTTATCGTGTTGATAAAGCGCGCAGTCGTGATTTAGGCGGAACAGGGTTGGGTCTGGCGATCGTCAAGCATATTGCCGAAGTACATGGCGGGCGGATCTGGGTTGAAAGTACTCCCGGCCAGGGCAGCAGTTTCAGGTTATTCTTACCGTTATAACCCTATAATCCGCCTGATCTTTAGAATTTTACTCCCTGAAAAAATTTTAAATGATAGTTCTAGATAATTTCCCACTATTATGAATATGTCCTGATTTTTGTCAATCCGGCTTAATTAATAATTACCATAGTCTAACAGTACCCAAACAGACTCCTAACAATCATATTCTAATATTATCACGGTTAAAGTAGAGAAAATCTTGATAAGGAAGGAGAATCATAATGAATAATCTGATTAAGCGGTTGGTATTAGGAATGGTAATTATTACCACTACTTTTTTTTCGTTACAGTGTGGATCAAAAAAGGATTCCGGGAAAGTTAAGGTTATCAGTGGGGCTGGCGCTACATTTCCCTATCCGCTTTATGCACAATGGGCTTACAAATTTGAGAGCATCAATGGTGTGAAACTCAATTATCAGTCGATCGGATCGGGTGGCGGTATCGCCCAGATCAAGGCTAAAACGGTGGATTTTGGTGCATCTGACGCTCCATTAACGCCGGCAGAACTGGACAGTCTCGGTTTGATTCAATTCCCCATGGTCATTGGTGGCGTGGTACCGGTGATAAACCTTGCGGGTGTCCGGGCAGGTGAAATGCGTCTAAGCGCTGCACTGCTGGCGGACATATTTCTCGGCAAGATAATCAAATGGGATGACGCTGCGGTCAGGCAATTGAATCCGGATTTAGCGATCCCTGCCAAAGAGATAACGGTTGTTCATCGTGCCGATGGCTCCGGGACCACCTGGATTTTCACCAATTACCTGGATAAAATTTCCCCGGCATGGAAAGAGAAGGTCGGTTTTGGCAAAGCAGTTAACTGGCCGGTCGGCGTTGGGGGCAAAGGGAATGAAGGTGTAGCCGCCTATGTTAAGCGGGTGGATGGCGCCATCGGTTACGTTGAATATGCTTACGCCCTGCAAAATAAAATGATTACCATCAAACTGCAAAACCACGAAGGGGAATTTGTTGCTCCGACCAGTTTCACCTTCCAGGCTTCGGCAGCCAATGCTGATTGGCAGAATGCTGCCGGATATTATCTGGTTCTGACCGATCAGCCGGGCAAAGACAGCTGGCCGATTACCGGAGCTTCGTTCATCCTGATGCACCGGCAGCAGGAGCATGGCGGGACGGCTAAAAGTATACTGGAATTTTTTGACTGGTCTTATCGTCATGGGGCCGATTTAGCACAAAAACTGGATTATGTACCAATGCCCATGAATGTAGTTGAATTGGTAGAACAAACCTGGCGTGAAACCATCAGGATAAATCAAGAACAGGTTTGGAAATAAATGAATTTATTCAGAGAAACCAGTACCCAGAACAGATCGGATGCTGTATTTAAGTTCCTGACTATGGCCAGTGCCGGAATGATCGTAGTATTAATGGCAGCCATATTCTGGGAACTGCTGGTCAATTCGCAGTTAGCACTTAAAAAATTTGGTATCGGTTTCTTGTTTACCAATGCCTGGGATCCGGTCAGGCAAAATTTCGGGGCTGCCAGCAGTATCTATGGTACAATGGTTTCCACCTTGATTGCCATGCTGTTAGCTATCCCCCTGAGCATTATCATTGCCCTGTTTTTGGTGGATCTTGCACCACCCCCGATCAGTAAGTTTTTTGCCACCGCGATCGAATTACTGGCAGCTATTCCCAGTATCATTTACGGGATGTGGGGACTGTTTGTGTTTGCTCCATTCATGTCTGCGTATGTTCAACCGGCTCTGGGCAAAATCGGCGGTTCCCTGCCGCTCTTTCAGGGACCACCAATGGGTATCGGTATGCTGACCGCTGGTATTATCCTGGCGATTATGATTCTGCCCTTTGTCAGTTCAGTGGTCCGCGATGTATTTAAAATGGTCCCGGCAGTGGTAAAAGAATCAGCACATGGGATGGGTTCCACCCAGTGGGAGGTGACGCAAAAAGTCACAATCCGTTATGGGATCAGGGGGATAATTGGTGCGGCTTTTTTAGGGCTTGGTCGGGCTATCGGTGAAACTATGGCAGTCACATTTGTCATCGGCAATAAACACGATATTTCGGCTTCTCTTTTCGCAC
>CAYSHN010000520.1:0-3055 GCA_964430815.1 uncultured Calditrichota bacterium
AAGGCCGGTGCCGAAGTCCTGGTGGCTGGCAGTGCTATATTTAAACAGAATGATATAGGCCGGGCCTGTAAGAAATTGAAAGCATTAGCCCTGAATAACATTGGATCAAAATAGCAATCAACTTACCCTCAGCGGGGAATTAAAGCGAAAAACGATTCATCTGGCCACCGCTCTTTTGCCCTTGCTATACTATTATTGCCTGACCAGGGAACAAATCATTGTTGTTTTAGTATTATTGACTTTAGTCTTTCTAGGCGCCGAGTTATTCCGGTATCGATGGCCCTGGGCCAAAATTATATTTGCCAGGATATTTTTCCCATTACTAAGGGAAAGCGAAAAATATCATTACATTACCGGTGCAACGCTGTATCTGATTTCTGCCACCGCTACCTGTATCCTGTTCGAACGAACTATCGCTGTGACAGCGGTATTGATTATGTCAATCTCTGATTCACTGGCTGCCGTAGCCGGCAGAATGTGGGGCTGGCATAAGTTCTTAGCCAAGAGTCTGGAGGGTTCTATCACATTTTTTTTGTGCACCATATTTCTATTGAGTATCTTTATGTCAGGAATGCATATTATTGAAATGCTTCTGGTAGCAGGGGTCGTAACCATGGTTGAAGCAGCGGCCTTACCTGTCAATGATAATTTGATCATTCCCATATCAGCGGCTTTGTTATTAAAATTGATTTTATAATATAATAGAGGTTAACCGGGTGAAGAAATATATTCTGTTCACAATTCTGATTGCCCTTGATTGTGCTTTAGCTGATGGCTTTAAAAAATACGCCGGTGAGTTTTTGTATAATGGTGTCGGCAGCAGAGCACTGGCCATGGGTAGCGCCTTCGTAGCTGTGGCTAATGATGTCACAGCCGGTTATTGGAATCCGGCTGGCCTGGTTGATGCTCCTGGAATTCAAATGCAATTTATGCATGCCAGACAGTTTGTATCTTCCATTCAATATGATTATCTGGCCGGCTCCATCAATATGGAATCCAATACAGCCTATGGTTTATCACTGATCCGCCTGGGGGTTAACTATATCAAGGATACCCGAAATGCCCTGCGCGGTGAAACCATCGCCGAAGGTTTAGACCCCTCCAGGATCAGTCAGTTTAATACGGCCGATTATGTTTTTTACCTATCCTATGCTAAAAGATTAAATGAAAAATTTTCTTATGGGGCTAACGTTAAATTGCTGTATCGCGACTATGCCCTGGAATCTGCGTTGGGTATTGGTTTTGATGCAGCAGCACGTTATCGCCTTTCGGACAAGTTAACCCTGGGTATGATCTTCCGGGATATCACCACCACGATGATGGCCTGGACGACTGGGGAAAAGGAATTTATCACCCCGGCTTTACGGCCGGGACTTGCATATCGCTTCGATTTTGATAAGATCAAATTATATATTCAACCTGCTGTAGATTTAAATATCCTATTCGAATCTCGAGCAGCGGCCACTCAACTGCATTTAGGCCCGCTAAGCCTGGATAGTTTCTGGGGAATGGAAGTTGGTTTTAAGAATATTACTTTCCTGCGTTTTGGGTACGATGACCTGAATCGGATCAGTGCCGGTATTGGTATAAGTATTACCCGTCTGGCCGTGGATTATTCCTATACTAACTATGATCGCGAACTGGGTAATATACACCGGATTTCCTTTCAATTAAAACTGCCTGCCTTTTAATTCTCTAGGCGCAGATTTATTTCTGCGGTTTTAACATACTGTTTATTCATGAGATATGATGCTATCTCGGACTGCCGAATCGGCTGTGATCATTTAGTATAATTTAAAAATTCAGTGCGGTATGGTTTTTTACCCGATCACCGCAAAGTGATGATAGCAGTAAGCATTTTGCATTTATATTATTGTGTGTGTAAATTAAAGAAAATATATAAACTTAATAAAGGTAGAACTGGATAAATATGCTCCGAAGTATGACCGGTTTTGGTAAAGCTGATTATCATAATAAGAATTATGAGATCAGTGTAGAGGTTAAAAATTTAAATAACCGATTCCTCGATATAAATTTAAAATTACCCAAATCGCTGATGGTTTACGAGTCAATACTCAAGGAAATTATAAAAAACAAGGTCAGACGGGGTAAATTAACGGCCACAGTTATTTTCAGAGATTTGAATCTGAGCAGTGGGAATTTTACTCTAAATGATGATTCCATTCAGTTTTATTATCGCTTATTGCAGGAAATAAAATCCCGTACCGGGGTGCAAGGAGATATTACTCTCGACCATCTGCTGCATTTTAAGGAACTGATTGAACCGGAGGAGATGTCAAAAGAAGATGAGGAAATAGCTGAACGGCTCAGCAAAGTCATGCTCGAGGCTCTTGATCATCTCAATACAGTACGTCAGCAGGAAGCAGAAAATTTGCAGGGTGATATTTTGGCCAGAATTAATACTATTGAACAGACGACCAATGAAGTGTTCCGCAAAGGAAAAGAGAACCCCAGAGCCGAATTGGAGAAATTATCTAAACGTTTGCAGGAAATGATCGCAGGCAATAAAATAGACAACGACCGATTGGAACTGGAAATGGCCCTGATTGCCGATAAAGTAGATATCACCGAAGAGTGTATCCGCCTGAAAAGCCATCTCGTAATGTTCCGCGATATTTTTTCACATCAGGATGAGGTTGGTAAACAATTGACCTTTGTTTTACAGGAAATGCAGCGTGAAACCAACACGATCGGCTCAAAAACCACAGACATATTCATATCCCATCAGATGATAAAAGTAAAAGATGAAATAGAAAAATTACGTGAGCAGATTCAAAATTTAGAATAAGCTGTCATGAAAAAATGTCTTCGACCGTTTATTGTTCTGTCAGCACCATCGGGTGCAGGGAAAACCACTATCGCCAGAAAACTTGCTGAGCGTAATCTAAATCTGCAGATATCTGTATCTGCAACTACTCGTCCAAAACGACCTATGGAAAAAGATGGAATTGATTGCTTTTTTTTTAGCGATGATGAATTAAGTAAAAATTTCGAGGATGATCATTTTCTGGAGCATGAGACCTTACTTGGTTTT
>CAYSHN010000521.1:0-3049 GCA_964430815.1 uncultured Calditrichota bacterium
TTAAGTAACAGAACCAGGTATGAGATCCCGGGTCAAGCCCGGAATGACATTGTGGGGGAGTTACTAAGGTACTCAGGAACTAAGGTACTAAGTTACTACTCCTTAAAAAAATACTCCAGATCATACCCTGCACGGGAAAGTGCTTCTTTATTTTCGCTGATAAATTCCTGAATGGTTTCTATGCTAATGGCATAGGTAATGCCGTAATAGGTAGATTGATAAGCACGGACAAATGTCTTGCCAGTATAGGGAAGATTAAGATCCCATTCCGAAACGTTGAAATTTTTATCCGGTTGTAGAATATATTGCATTTCCGAAGAGACGGCATTGGTTATACCAACCAATTCAAAATTCGGTACACCATCGCGCACCGCTAATACCATACCGCCACTAATCCCACGTTGCAGTGATCCGTCCAATAAAAAGGAATTGTGCTGATCATAATTAGGACTGCTTACTATCGCTGTTGACACCATTTTTTTCGCCCGTGGATAACCGACCATATAGACGAAGCATGCCCAGTCCAGTTCGGCAGCTGATCCCAGTTTGCAGGAAAGAACCGGGATTGTTTTTTTGGCGGTACCGGTTAAATCGCGGCCGAACATATAGTTCGGATTGGAACTAAGATCCTTGCCAACCAGAGCCAGATCCTTTTCACGGTCTATAGCCAGTATTTTAAAATCATTTAATTCCGGCATATCAACCATATTATTATTTTGACCTATTTTGATCGATATATTCTGTAAATAAGGAGTATCCTTGCCGGAGTTATCTTTATGATAAGAAATAATCGTATCAGGAAAGTTTACAACATGCGCACAGGTCAATAAGACCACTCTATTAAGATGGTGAAATATAATTGTAGAAGAACCGGTAGAAGGCCGATCGTATCCGTAATTAATTGTCGCCAGATCTTTCCAGGATTTAGTAGCGAGTACATCGATTTTAGTTTGGCTCCCCCTGTTGAAATCATAACTGTCGTAAAATGTCAGAATGCTGATCAGACGAACCGACTCCAGGATTTTTTTCAATGCGGGTGCAGCTGGTTTAAGCGGGAATTCCGAATCATACTTGCCATCCAGTATCTGATCATATTGAAATTTATGTATTTCCCGTGTACAGGTAATTATTAAAAAGGAGCAAAGTAATAGTATTATTAGCAACACAGGATTTTTCATGATGTTTTAACCTTAATTATTTTATAACTCTAAGCAATATTGCTATTATAAAATTCGTTAGGAACTAAAACAACCATTTTTATTTAAATTGGGTTAATTCTACTGTGACACTATTAGGTCTAGTGGCGACATGTTAAAATGATTTGGCCAGAGTTGCAGACCACTTTAGCTTCAATGAATTTTGAAGTATATCATGATATTTGATAAATTTATATTAATCGAAATGAAAAAAGGAGTCTTTGTTAATATGCGCTATAATAAATTTGTGCCCTTGTTGTCACTTTTGTTAGTGATCACCATATTATCCTGCGGCGTATTTAAAAAAGACGCTCCCAGGAACATTATTCTGCTGATTGCTGATGGTTGTGGATTCAACCATATTGCTGCTGCCAGTTTTTTTCAGTACGGTCAGACCGGCAAGCAGATTTATGAGTCATTCCCGGTCAAGTTTGCGGTTAGTACTTTTTCAAGCGAGGCAAATAGATATGATCCCGTAAAGGCCTGGAACTCGTTCGACTGGATCATGAAAAAATCAACCGATTCTGCAGCTGCGGCAACTGCCATTTCCACGGGTTATAAAACCAAAAATGGAAGGCTGGGTGTTGATGCCCAGGGCCAGGTTTTAGAAACGATCCTGGAACGGGCGGAAAAACTTAAAAAATCAAGCGGTGTGGTAACCAGTGTCCCCTTTAATGATGCCACGCCCGCAGCATTTTGTGCTCACGATACTTCGCGGGATAATTACACCGCGATCATGAACTATATACTGTACACCAGCGCGGTGGATGTCATCATGGGTACTGGTAATCCTATGTACGATGATGACGGAATGGCGCTCAGTGATACCCTGGCGGGATATGATGAAAATAAAATGCTATGGCAGAAATTTCATGACGGGATCAGCGGGGCCGATGCGGATGGAGATGGTGATAAGGATGTATGGACTTTTATCGAAGCTGAAACAGCCTTTCACAAACTAACAAGTGGTGTTACGCCACCGCGGGTCCTGGGATTAGCCAAAGTCCATTCGACCCTGCGACATTCCCACTCCGGAAGTAATTTTGAAAAAACTTATCAGGATTCCCTGATCCAAACCATCCCCACACTTCAAGAAATCACCCAGGCCGCTCTGAACATTCTGGATGAAGATCCGGATGGTTTTTTCTTGATAATTGAAGGGGGTGCTGTTGATTGGGCCAGTCATGATAATCAGACCAGCCGAATGATTGATGAACTCATCGATTTTAATCAGACAGTGCAAAGCGCGGTTGATTGGGTAAATACCCACAGTAACTGGAATGAGACACTACTAATCGTTACAGCTGACCACGAGACCGGTTATTTAACCGGACCTGGCTCGGGCAATAATGATACGACATTCTCGGATGTAACAAAAAACTGGACACCTGTGATCAACCATGGGCAAGGTAATTTGCCTGGCGTAGAGTGGCATTCTAACGGTCACACTAATTCACTGGTACCATTTTTTGCTAAGGGTGCCGGCTCTGAAAAATTTAAGTTTTATGCCAATGAGGTAGATCCGGTCAGGGGGAAGTATATTGATAATACGGAGATTGGGAAGGTGATGTTTGAACTGTGGAAAAGATAGAGGTAGGAGAACAATTATTTTCCACTATTAAAGTGGGTAAAGGGTAAAAAAAACGACTGGAAGGAATAGCGTATTCCCTATGTGTTACTCAAGATAACATCCAATGGTATACAGATTATTATAATTAATTATTCTTAAAACCAACCATGTCATCCCGGGCTTGACCCGGGAGCTATCACTATTTTGATACAGAGAGATCCCGGCTCGGGGGCCGGGATGACTTACTACGCTGTACAGTCTTTGATATTATTTTATATCAGGT
>CAYSHN010000522.1:0-3035 GCA_964430815.1 uncultured Calditrichota bacterium
TTGGGCCGGCCAGATACAAAGCCAACTTGCGGCTTGGCTAAGCATTGCGGATCGTTACCTCACCTGGATTACAATCCTGGCTGAGAAAACCGAGGAAGATATCGCCAAACTTGATCCGGCCGCCCTGCCGTCTTTTCGCCGGGCTCTTCGCCGCGCACCATCGCTTCTGTCCCTTGCCCGTGGACACATCCCCTGTATCGCGTTCCTCCGGTCTATCCAGGAGCAAGCGCCGATGGATGAGTTCGCCCTGCGGGGCTGGATTGATCGCGTTATAGAGGCCTTCGAAAGATCGAAATGGCTGGCCGGTGAGACGTTGGCTTCAGCAGAGCGACTCATTCAATCGGGACGTGAACTATCCACATCGATCAATATGCGCTTCCTTTACAACACTGAATTCCGTTTATTTTCGATCGGTTATAACGTCTCTGAAGGACGCCTGGACCGCGCCTTTTACGATCTATTGGCGAGCGAAGCGCGCCTGGGAAGTTTCATCGCCATAGCCCGTGGAGATATTCCGGTTGAGCATTGGTTTGCCATGAACCGGCCGTATGGTGCCGTCGGCCGACGCCGGGCGCTGCTCAGTTGGACTGGGACGATGTTCGAATACCTCATGCCGCTGCTCTTCCAGCGCTCCTATGGGAGTTCGCTGTTGGATAAATCCATCCGGGAAGCCGTAGCGATACAGATTGATTACGGCCGCAAGCACCGGGTGCCGTGGGGGATTTCGGAGTGCGCCTTTGGGGATTTTGATATTCAAAAAACTTATCAATATCATGCGTTTGGTGTACCTGAACTCGGACTCAAGCGTGGCTTGGCGGACAAGATTGTAGTCGCACCCTATGCCACCCTGCTGGCGGTGGGTGTTGCACCCCAGGCAACCGTGCATAACTTGAAACGATTGGTTGAGCTGGGCATGCTGAATGATTACGGTTATTACGAAGCACTGGATTACAGCCAACAACCAAACCGCGAGGGTGAAAGTGGGGTGATCGTGCGAACCTACATGGCCCATCACCAGGGAATGAGTTTCCTGGCACTGACCAATTTTCTTCATGATAATTCCATCCAGCATCATTTCCACACTGACCCGCGTATACGCACCGTTGAGCCATTGCTTCATGAACGCATCCCGAGCCTGCCGTCGCTGCACTACATTTCCCCGCGTGTGCGGGTATCTTCAGTGGCGAGCGTTGGCGAAGTCACGCCTTCAGTCAGCCAATCTGAAACGCCGCATACCGCCACACCCAAGACCCAACTGCTGTGCAATGGCCGCTATGGCCTGATGCTGACGAATGCCGGTGGTGGCTACAGTCGCTGGGGCAACTTTGAGATCACACGCTGGCGATCGGATCGGACCCAGGATTCATGGGGAACCTTCTGTTACATACACGATACCGATTCGGACCGGTTATGGTGCAATACCTATCAACCAACGTGCGGAAAGGTTGAGAAATATAACGCCACCTTCACGCTCGACCGGGCGGTATTCCGGCGCGTTGATCATGGTATTGAGAGTGAAACCGAAATTATCGTTACACCGGAAGATGACGTTGAGATTCGGCGAATGACGCTGATAAATCGTTCCCCGCGCAATCGCCAGATCGATCTGACGAGTTATATTGAACTCTCGCTGGCACCGCACAATGTGGATCGTCAGCATCCCGCGTTCAATAAACTATTCATCCGGACCGAGGCGCTGCCTGAGCAGAAAGTACTCCTAGCCAACCGTCGGCCACGCAGTAGCGATGATCCACCTGTCTTTGTTGCGCACCGCTTTACACTGGAGCAGGCCGAAGGTCAGGCCTTGCGTTTCGAGACCGACCGGCGCCGCTTCATCGGTCGCGGACGGACACTCGCCAGACCAATGGGTGTCTTTCAGGAACCCGGCGATAGCCAGGGATTTGTCCTGGACCCGATTCTAAGCCTGCGCCAGAGCCTGAACCTGAATCCAGGTCAACGCGTTCAGATCTCCCTGGTTTTGGCCGCCGGCGAAACACGAGAACAGGTGCTCAGTCTGATGAGCAAATATAGCGATCCCCATGCAATCGACCAGGCGATGGACTTCGCCTGGGCATCAGCGCAACTAGAGTTGCACCTTTTGCGCATCCAACCCGACGATGCACGACGCTTCCAGCAACTGGCAAGTCACCTGCTGTATCCTAATCTCCTCCTGCGTGCCACCGCGAAACGCATTGCTGAAAACCGTAAGGGTCAGGCTGGCTTGTGGGCTTATGCCATCTCGGGTGACTTGTCCATTGCCCTGGTCGCTATTGGCGAAACAACGGATCTAAACCTGATCCGTCAAATACTCCAGGCGCATACCTATTGGCGCATGCACGGGCTGATGGTCGACCTGGTGATCCTGAATGAGGAGACCGGTGGTTATACGCAACCGCTGCGTGAACAACTCGAACAACTGATTCAATCCTATTCGGTAACTACGGGGGTGGAACAGCCCGGGGGTATTTATTTGCGCAGTGCGGATCTTATCCCAACGGAAGATCTGACACTCCTGCGGGCCGTGGCAAGCGTGGTGTTGGTGGCAGCCCGCGGCACTTTGCCTCAACAATTGGGTGTGCAATTGGAATCTCCCGATTTGACTGTACCCAAGGCTTGGAAACGTGATCCCCGGGATCCTTCGGCGGCACTCCGTTTTATGGAACTCCCCTTCTTCAACAGCCTGGGTGGCTTTACTCCGGATGGCCGCGAATATGTAATCTATCTTGGTCCGGGTATACACACACCTGCGCCCTGGACCAACATCATCGCCAACCCAACCTTCGGCACACTCCTTAGTGAAACCGGAGCCGGTTTCACTTGGCAGGGCAACAGCCAACGCAATCGCCTGACGCAATGGTCGAATGACCCCGTAATGGATCCACCTTCTGAAGCATTATACATCCGGGACGAGGAAACCGGGGTCTATTGGACGCCGACCGCATCGCCGATCCGTGAAGAAACCGCTTATCGGGCCAGGCACGGGGCGGGGTATACGGTCTTCGAGCATAACAGCCATGGTATCGAGCAGGAGTTGA
>CAYSHN010000523.1:0-3031 GCA_964430815.1 uncultured Calditrichota bacterium
GATTTATATTTGACTGTACGGCGGTACCGGGTGGATATGTAAAGGCAACCCCTACCGCGATCGATTTTAAAATCAAGTTTACAGGCCGGGCCGCACATTCAGCCGTAGCGCCGGAAAAAGGGATTAATGCCCTGTCGATGGCCTTACAGGTCTGCAATAAATTTCCAGTGGGCAGAGTGAATGAACATACCGTGGCTAATATTGGTACCATCCATGGAGGTTCAGCGGATAACGTTGTCCCGGATCAGGTTTCGGTCAGCGGTGAATTCCGCTCATTCCACGAAACAGATATAAAAAATATTAAGAAAACCCTGGAAGCTGATTGTCAGGCCGCGGAGCAGAAGTGGGGTGGTCATTGCGAACTCTCATTTGCCACCAGTTTTACTGGTTTTCACTTTGATTCAAAAATGCCGATCGTTCAACATTTAAATAATGTATTTAAGAAAACAGAAGTCACTGCAAATCCCATGATCTATTATGGCGGAAGTGATGCGAATGTTTTCAATGCCAACGGTATTAAAATCATTAATCTTGGAATTGGAGCGAACAATCCTCATTCCAATCAGGAACAAATTGCCCTCGCTGACATGCTGAAAGGATACGAAATCATGATGCATTTGATCGAAGTGGAGAAATTATGAAACAATATTTTGGTATATTTTTTCTGGTGCTTGTCCTGATCTGGAGTTGTGCACCCCCAGTGGGAACAGCAGGTAAAGGGTATTTACTGATTATCGGTGGTGGTGATAAACCGGCTCCGGCTTTACGGGAATTTGTGACCCTTAGTGATAATAAACCTATCCTGGTTATTACATCGGCCAGTGAAGTTCCCCAGGAAAGCGGACCGGAAACCGTACAAATGTTACATGATGCAGGAGCACAAAAAATCAACTGGATCCATATTGATAGCCCGGCCATGGCCAATGCTGATAGTACTGTGGCCATGATTGCGGATGCCGGTGGCATCTTTTTTACCGGCGGTGTTCAGGAACGCCTGATGAACCGATTAGAGAATACAGCTGCGGCAACTGAAATTTTAAATCTTTATTTTAAAAAAGGCGGCATTATCGGAGGGACCAGCGCGGGTGCCGCTGTGATGAGCCGGGTTATGATCACTGGTAATGAACTTATCAACCGGGATACTACCAATATCTTCATCACCATCCAGAAAAATAATGTAGAGACCAAACAAGGATTTGGTTTCCTGGATAAAGTAATCATCGATCAGCATTTTGTGGCCCGCAAACGCCACAACCGGCTGATCAGCCAGATTCTGGAACATCCGGAATTACTGGGCGTCGGTATTGATGAAGATACCGCCATTCTGGTTTATCCGGACGGTAAAGCCTGTGTCTATGGTGCAGGTCCTGTACTCATTTATAATGCCCGCAAGGCCAAAGCGATTCGAACCAATGAACAGGGGATGCTGGCCGCCCGGAATATTAAAATCGACATCCTGCTGGCCGGCGAAGAGTTTACCATAGAATAATGATCTGACGAACCAAGTAATTAAAGTATCATAAATTTATGAAATTTAAATTTTCCTTAAATACCCTGGTAATGATCTATGCGATCGTAGTCGTGGTCGCAGTTTTAACCTGGTTTGTTCCAGGCGGAGAATACCAGCGTGAAATTAAGGACGGCCGGACTTTGGTTGTTCCCGGGTCTTTTCAATATACCCAGAGTGAACCTCAGGGGATCGGTGCTATTCTGATGGCGCCTATTAAAGGATTTATCCATGCCGCACAGATTATCGCCTTTCTATTGATCATCGGTGGTGTATTCAGTACCATGCAGAGAACCGGTGCTATCACCGCTGCCGTCCAAAAAATGGCGATTATTTTCAGCAGCCGACAGCATCTGCAAAAATATTTCATTCCGGTAACCATGGTTATCTTTTCTTTAGGGGGTACACTCTTTGGCATGTGCGAAGAAACCATGCCTTTTATACCAATATTTATCCCCCTGGCTATTTCGCTTGGCTATGATTCACTGGTCGGAACTGCGATCCCCTTTTTAGGAGCGGCTGCTGGATTTGCCGCGGCGGTGTTCAATCCGTTTACTGTTGGTATTGCCCAGGGCATTGCCGAACTACCCCTTTATTCAGGTATGTCCTATCGTCTGTTGATTTGGGTACTCAGTACCTTCTTCATGATTTTTTTCGTAATGCGCTATGCAATTAAGATCAAGGCGAATCCGACACTCAGTCCGGTCTATGAAATCGACCTCCGACGTAAACATGATCTGCACCTCAATTCTGATACCCAGCAGAAATTATCGTTACAGCATATTTTAGTTTTAAGTGCCTTTGTACTAGCCATTATCTTATTGATATTTGGCGTGTTGAAATTTCATTGGTATATAAATGAGATCGCTGGTTTATTCCTCGGCCTGGGGATCGTCAGCGGTATCGTGGGTCGTTTATCCGTTACCGAAATAACAGAAAGTTTTAAAAACGGCGCCAAAGATATGATCGGTGTGGCTTTTATCATTGCCCTGGCCCGGGCAATATTAGTGATCGCCAACGACGGCCAGATTATGGATGTTATGCTATATAGTCTAGCCAATGTCATTTCCCATTTTAATCCGATAATATCGGCCCAGGCCATGTTCGTTACCCAGGGTATTATTAACTTTTTTGTGCATTCCGGTTCAGGTCAGGCTGCTCTGACTATGCCGGTCATGGCTCCTTTGGCCGATGTATTGGGTATCAGCCGCCAGACAGCCGTCCTGGCCTTTGTTTTTGGTGAAGGCTGGATCAATCCAATTCTGCCTACTTCGGGTGTAACTATGGGAGTACTGGGCCTGGCCGGTCTTTCCTGGGAAAAGTGGGCCAAATGGCTGTTGCCGATTCAAATTTTCTTTTTTATTCTGGCGCTGTTGCTGCTGATACCACCGGTAATTTTTAACTGGCAATAAACCGATATGTTGAAATTAGTTATATTAAAAAATAAGTGTACTTGATTGATAATAAATGTGTACAATCTAAACCACATTACAATCCTTAAAAGGAGGTAGTCATGAGAACCAA
>CAYSHN010000524.1:0-3014 GCA_964430815.1 uncultured Calditrichota bacterium
TTATTAGGTTTTTGAAGACCCTTTTTTTATTTTTTTCTGCTGTTGGTTTGATAGTATTCCAGCACCTGCAAAGCGAATCGTGCAGAAACCGTAGCAGGTCCACCGCCCATTTCCATGGCAACCTCCAGTGCTTCCATTACTTGCGGTTCTGTTGCACCCATAAGCAAAGCCTGGTGAATATGCCATTCCATACAGGATTCACAGTTAATGACCACCGATATGCTTACAGCAATCAACTCTTTGTGCATTTTGGATAGCTCACCATCGCAGAAGGCCGCTTTCTGCAAATCCAGAAATGCCTTGTAGACCTTGGAGTCACGGTGCAAGAGCTCCTGATGAGCTTGCTGGCGATCATGGAGGATTTTTTTGATTTTGACTTTATCCTGATCTTTCATACCGTTCCCACCCTATTTAATAATTATCACGATCCAATTCCTTCTCTATTGGTTGGAAATGATCAGGTGGATCTTTTACCAATATTGCCTGCCCATACTTTGTTTGGCATGGTTACGGGTGTTTTCATTACCTGTAAATATCTTAATGTACGATGCCAGGTGTAACGCAGATGTAATGTGCCATGCCCGACTAAACTGCTCAAATTCTCGAATGTCATTTTCAACAGAAACATTTCCGTACCAATTAATCTTTTAAAAAACAAGTTTATGATCAGTAGAAACATATGGCCGGGTCCTAAACCCTTCTGAAAAAGAATAGGCAGGTCGCCAGGTTCAAAAATCATAAGGTTCTTTAAATTTATAGCCGATTTTACCCAGGAAAAATTTCTGGAGATATTTCCCGATTCCCGGCAAGTCTTCTCCAGGCGTGTACCGGGATAAATTCTCATGCCGACAGTCACGGCAAAGAAATCTATGGTTAATTTATTGTTTTGCATGAACTGAATATCGTCCAGGCACTCTTTATACGTTTGTCCGAAATGTCCAAAGGTAAAAAACACCTTCGACTTAATGCCCAATTTTCTACATATGGCTAAAACCTCTTTGACCTGCTGCGGGGAGATCCCTTTTGCTATATTTTTCAGATGATTACGATTAGCGGTTTCCATCCCCATGTTTATATAATAACAGCCGCTCTCTCTCATGATCCTGAGCAGGTCATAATCCACCGTGTCCGCTCTTATTTCACACTCCCAGCTTAACCTGAATTGTTTGATCAAATTGCAAAACTTGAGAGTATGTTCTCGGTTAGCAGTGAAGGTACTATCAAACACTTTTAATCCTGATAGTCGCCGGCGTGAGCGGGAGCGCAAATACTCAATTTCGGCTCCAATACTATCCATATTACTGTAATAGACGCCGCCGGGAAACATACGTGATGCCGCACAAAAGTTACAGGCCGCAGGACAACCGCGGGAAGTGATAATGAAATCCCCCTGGCCACCAATAAAATCCATTTCCATATTATATGCATGTGGAAGTAAGTCCCTATCGGGTACAGGCAATGCCGATAACTCTGTGATCCGCTTAGGCCTCGAGGATAGAATCTCTCCATTGCTACGTCTGGCCAGACCAGGAATGGCTTCGATTGATTCGTTATTTTTACCTGTCAGGTAGTTGCATAAAGATAAGAATGAATATTCACCTTCTCCCAGTATCACATAATCGATCTGGGGAATATGTTGTAGAGTTTCCGGTGCTGTGAAGGAAGCATGAACTCCACCGTAGACTATCGGGACATCAGGTAAAATTTCTTTACTGAGACGAGCGGTGAGAAAACTAGCCCTGCGACTCGGTGTGGTTCCGCCTATTCCTATTACTTTAGGTTTCCAGGCCATTAGATCGCGGCGATAATCGCGATGATAGTGATTGAAGTCGATAATGTGCACACTATATCCTGCCTCCTTCAGTATAGTTCCCAGACTTACTAAACCTAATGGGATCATAGATTGAAATAGACGCAGACCATCTGCCGGATAGGTCAATAATACGTCAATCGGCATTCAATTCCTTTCTATCGATATTACAGACTACCCGATTCACGGTTTATGAATCAGGTTCGCTAACACGTCATGAATTAGAAATTAATCTGTCTTTTATCTTATTGCAATAAAAATAGATATTAGTGTTCCTGATATTGCCGGTAGAGTTTTACTAACGAAGGTCTAAAACACCAACAGGCTTATAAAGAACAGAAAACTAATGAAGATGTAAAATCGTACCGGTTTTACATAAAGAGTGCGCCTGCCGCGAACAAACTCGGTAGTAAGAAATCCCGGCCTGAATACCAACGCTCTCAACGTCCGAACCGACCGGGTGTCGAAATGCAAGATTGTTTCAGCAGCTTCTTTTACCAGGTGCCGGAACGGGGCATTCAGATCATAATTTTCCTGACCGCATTCAGAACAATAATTGATTCGCTCGGAAGCAGTTCCAAAACGAAAGCCACAGTTGGGACAGGTTTGACTTTTAAATCGTCTTTTGGCCATTGTTTTTCTGAAATTGAAAGTTTTAGCTGGTTATAAACTATTTTAAATCGTACTCAAAATATATTACATTTTTCATTGGGTTATGGTAATATGGTGCAATTTCTTTAAAACCAATCTGTTTATATATCCTGATTGCGGTTTTCATGGTATCCAGGGTATCAAGTCGCATCTTGGCATATCCGATTTCAATCGCTTTTTTAATGATTCTCCCGGTCAATTCGTTCCCGATTTTTCTGCCCTGATATTCCGGTTTGACGAATAATCGTTTCATCTCACATATAGAATCACTGATCGGTCTCAGTGCCACACAACCGATACATAAGTTTTTATCATAGACCAGAAATATGGACCCTTTTGGTGCGGAGTACTTACCGGGTAACTCGTCCAGTTCGGTTTGAAAGTCCTGAAAACAAAGATCGATGCCAATGTATTTTTGATATTCGATAAAAATACCTCTGGCATCTTTAAAATGATCGTCTTTAACTGCTTCAATAAAATTAATTTCCATATTTATAAACAATTTAAAAATTATTAAATTTATTTTTCGCGAATTTATGTTTGAGCGCCAATC
>CAYSHN010000525.1:0-3005 GCA_964430815.1 uncultured Calditrichota bacterium
ATGGGTTTGGCAGCTGAATGGATCAAACTCCGGCAGAACGGCTTCACTTTTCTCAAGAGACCACCAGTTAGTTAAACCTACCCCGGCCACACCCATTTCGGCGGGCACTAGTAAATCAATCTCTTTAACCGCGGGCATGACATTAATTTCAGGTTGCTGCCAGTAGGTATAACCAATATGAGTCTGGTCCATCATATGGTTCCATTTTCCGCCCGCCATTTCCTTATTATAATAATCGGAGATAGTGGAATCCCGGTTATATAATTCCCCGGCTCTCTTAGCCAGATCGTTAGCAGCAGCGCGACCTTGGGCAGCATAGAGATGATTTTTGCCCACTGTCATGTACAGATCGTTCAAATTGGCGCAGGCGACAACCGGATGGTAAACGAGTTGGTAGAAAGCATCTTTATATTCAGCCGGCAGTTGTGCATAGAGTTGTTCCGTTTTTTGGGCCAGTTCATTATATTCCGTGACTACAGTTTCCGCTTCCCGATAATTTATGAGGCTGTAAGTATCCGCGGAGAGCAACTCAGGTTTACGGCGGGAATTAAATCTGCTATACTTAGTTATCAAATCGGCAATAGTCTCGGCATGCTTGACGCCAAATTGCCGTCCGCTCCAGAGCCTGGTATACTCAGGCAATCTCTCGGCCGGCCATTGTGCGGGATTCCAGGCATAATCCAGGAAGAACTCGATGGGAAATTCCATCGGTTTGATATCCCCTACATTGACAACCCATATTTGTTTCACTCCGTATTCATAGGCCAGGTGCATTTGTTCCCAGACCCGGGAAATCTGGTTGGTATTGACCCATTTGTAATTTCTTGGTCCACCTACATAGTCATAATGGTAATAAATACCATATCCCCCGGAACGAGGTGCATCGCTAATTTTCGGCAGTTTGCGGATATTTCCCCAGTTATCGTCGCATAGCAGTAGCGTGACATCGTCCGGCACGCGCATTCCCTTATCGTAATATTCCTGCACCTCTTTATAGAGTGCCCAGATCTGCGGTATTGTGGTGACATCCTTGCCGGTTTGTTTGCCGATTATCTCGCGCTGATCCCTGACGATCCTTTCCAGCAGCGCTATATTAGCAGATTCGCTCATCGGTTCATCACCGTCGCCACGCATGCCGATAGTAACGATACTTTCATAATTATTCATACGCTCTATACCGTATCTCCAGAATTCCTTCAATACCGTTTCATTCCGTTCGTAATTCCAGGGACCCGAACCGAACTGGGCCCATTCAGCGTGAGCACGCATGCACGGCTCATGGTGGGAGGTCCCGACCACCACCCCCATCTCATCGGCCAGTTTGGGATTAAGCGGATCATCCACATTGAAAGCCCGGCCCCACATGGCCGGCCAGAGATAGTTTCCTTTCAGGCGCAGGATAAGTTCAAACACATGTTCATAGAATTTACTGTTGAATCCCCCGAATTTTTCAAAGACCAGTCCGGAAAGGTTGGGAGCCTCATCGTTGATAAAAATACCCCGGTATTTCACAGCCGGTTCTCCCAGCGTATAACGATAGGGAAGTACATACAGGCTGGATTGTTTTTTAACCGGTACATCGGCCCACCAGTTCCAGGGTGAGACACCTATTTTCCCGGCCAGTTCATAGATTCCATAAATTGTCCCCCGTTTATCGCTACCAGCAATAATCAGAGCACGCTTCACTCCCTCTAGCGGATTATCGACTGCCTGGATCAGAAAAGATTCCCATTTTCCAACGATATCATGTACGTCAATTTTTTTCTCCTGTACCAGTTTATCCAACAGGGAACATTTTCCGAAGGTCCCTACCAAAACAATTTAATCACCGGCAGGAATTGAATCGACCGACAACCTGGGCATTATATCAGTAACAGATTTTATATCGGACTGCAGGTTCTTCAGGCTGCGTAAAACACCGGGATAGTCCCCGGAACCGATCCATAAAGGTGCCGCTTGACCGGCAGCGACCAGGGGGAATTTTTCCGCACTTTGGACCGATGAAATATACGAATCATTTTTTCCGCCGGCAGGAATACCTGAAGTTTTAACCTGAGGCGAACAGGCATAGTAAAGAACCATGACCAGACAGAAAAACGTTAATAGTGCTATGAGATAGTAGCACGTGATCCAGGGGTGTTTAGTTTTTTGTAACCCAGAATTTTGAATTAATGAGGATTTCATGATATTTTCCATTCCCTTTTTAATGGGTTGTGAAATAATAAAACTACTCTGGATTATTTTAGCTTAATTAAAGCATGATTTTGCTACGGTCATACTAATTTTTGAAGATTAAACCGATTCAATTTTACTAAGATTATTTATTTTTGTCAACTTTCTCCGGAGCGTTACTATTTTAAACTATCAGGGCACGGTGAAGCCGACTTTTCCGACAGATGATATATTCTAAAATTGCCACTGACCTGCAGTAGGCCCAACATGTATAGCATGCCATCAAAGTAGCGGTAAGGTCCGCTGGGCACCGGAGTATTCCAGAAGTCCTGAACAAAATCCTTCCGGTATTCGCTGGTGGCGGCAAGGCAGGCTACAGCGTTCATGGCGACCAGACCGGGACTGTGCGGACGATCCAGTTTTTTACCATCGAGAGTGTACTGGTTGCCATACGTATTGATCCCCTGTACCTGGAAAAAATTGAGTAGACTATTGGACTGAGTTACCGCCCAGTTATCCGCAGCAAACCAGGAATAATCGACTGCGATATTCATGGCCACACGCCAGGCGTCAAAACGAAAATCACGATGTCCCCCGCCCCTGGAAGGATCAATGGGTGTACCATCGAATTGGGCATAGTCAGGAGCTAAACCGGTTACCGGATGAACCGCCTTTTTTAGAAACTGGCGGCTGCTTTTGGCCGCCTCACACCAGAAATTGTTCTCCTTGTCGGCCCAACAAGCCCACAGTGTATAAAAATGGGGCAGATGGTAAGACGGGTCGGTAAAATCATCTGCATTTCCGACCGGAACAAAAACAACCTGCCGTTCCTT
>CAYSHN010000526.1:0-2986 GCA_964430815.1 uncultured Calditrichota bacterium
CTGGCGTACACAACGCTCAAAGATGCCAGGTTGTTCGAACGCAAGGATAAAGATGGCGATCGTTTGCCCGACATTGTAACGCCGCAAGATGTTACCAGCGGACGCTTTGCCCGCTGTCTGGAACTACATTCCAAAATTCTCAATCAAGACCGACTGATTCAATATTATTTGCCAAACAATTATGAAAGCTCCCAAGATCACTACCCGGTGATGGTTCTATGCGACGGCCAGTGGAATTATTTGCACACACTCGGGATACTTGACTTTATGGCGGGTACGCGATGTGCTCCACAAATGATTTTGGTTTCGATTTATCATACCAACAGAGATGATGATTTAGTACCCAAAACCACGGAGACCGACAATTATAGCGGTAACGCCGCAGGTTTTTTGAGGTTTATTGCAGAGGAGCTCATACCGCATGTCGACAGCAGATTTCGCACCCAGCCCTTTCGAATCCTGACCGGTATCTCTTATGGCGGACTCTTTACCAATTATGCTTTAATTTCCAAACCAGATTTATTTGATGCTTATATTTCAATCGATCCGGCCCTTTGGTGGGATAATCATAAAGTAATTCGTGATTCAGAGAAATTCTTCCGTAATCAAGAATCGTTTGATAAAATTTTATATTTCACACAATCTGAAATCCGGGAGATGGGCGGTGATCTGCTCGCGCGAATGATGCAACGAGCGGCACCCCGGGGATTGAAATGGAAATTCAAACACATGCCCCAGGAAACGCACGCCTCAATTACACATCGATCAATTTATGACGGACTGGAATTCATTTTCTCGGACTGGTCCGCCGATCCGGTTCAAATTATACCGCATGGGGGTATTTTCAGAAAAAATGAATCTTTCCCGGTTATGTTAAGCCATTCGAACGCAGAGAGCATCCGTTATACCTTGAACGGCGAAGAGCCGACCCTGCAATCCGCCGTGTATGAGCAACCCATCATTATTGACAAGCCGTGCCTGCTGAAAACCAAACCTATTTTCGGATATGGCATTTCAGGTGATTGTGATTCAGTACGGTTTGACATTGCGGTGTTGCAGCCCTCCGAAAAGAATGTCAAGAATTTACAACCGGGATTAACCTATCAGCTATTTGAAGGAGATTGGAATAATTTGCCCGATTTTAGTACACTGACCATCAAATCCACAGGCATTACCGATACGGTAAGTACAGCCTGTTCACCCTTCAAGGACAATTTCGGTTTGACATTCAGGGGATACATCGATATTCCCAATGAAGGAATTTACACTTTTTACCTGCAATCCGACGATGGCAGCAGGCTGAAAATCGGCAGCCGGGAATTGATCAATCTTGACGGTCTTCATGCAGTGGAAGGGAGATCAGCACAGATTCTGCTGGAAAAGGGCATGCATAAACTTGATATCGAATTTTTTGAAAAAGGTGGAGGCCAGTTTCTGGAATTAAGTTATGAAGGACCGGGACTTGAACGGCAAAAAGTACCGGCTAAAGTTTTCTACTATAAATAACAAGCAAAAAATGTTAGTGTGGCGGTATCATAGTCTGTTATCACGAACTGGTTATACTAAGAAATATCAGGCGAACCGATTAGCATGAATTGCAGATTTCATGGAAAGCAGTTCGCCGCCACTAAAATGTATCGTTGGACCGGCAAAGATCCAAATGCCTTGAAACAATCTTGAGAATAAAATGCCCGCACGCTGCGAACACATCTATCTGTGCCCACGTGAAAATGGTCAGCCAGGCTGGATTATGGATTTTCCGGCGTGGTGGAATCGTAGCTGTTTCTTCGAGAAATACGGATCATTTGAGCAGCAGGGCTCACGCTGGTTCGAAACTGGCAATCCCGGGTACGTAGATTACGCCCTGCTCCTGACAATGGACGAAGTGGTAACCTGGGATAGGCAATGTCGGGAAGCATTTGCCAGGGACCCGCGAAGCCAGGACACCGGAATAATCGATGCAATGCAACAATTGGAAGCGAAACTTGACGCATCACGCTGGGTTATTGTCGAGTCTTATGAATGGGAGTCTGGGTTGGAATAGACTTGACTGATTATATTGGATATACTCAAGAAAATGTTTTGTGAGATGTGCAATGACTTGAAAATATTGACCGCAATTCAGATTAGGTTCTATATTTGGAATAACTTTACATTATGAAAAAGAACGTACAAGGCAAACTACAACTGAATTCGCTTTTAATTCATTTAAACTGTGGATAATAAATTTTCAAACATTCAAAGAAGGAATCCTATGATGCGTTTATTTACTGCATTCATGCTTCTTTTCACCATTTTCGTTTCTGTCCATGCCGGAGAAGATGCATCACAGTACAAGATGTCGATTACCATCTCCCCCTTTCATCTCTTGAATCCAGAACTTCATCTAACGGGTGAGTTAAGATTGGCCCCCAAAATAAGTGTCGCCGCGATGCTGGGAGCGGGCATGGTAACCGATGAAGGCAAGAGCTACGGTATCTGGGAAGCAGGTGGCCAATTCCGTTACTACCTTCTTGGTTCCTTCACCCATGGCCTGATGCTGGGCGCAGATGTCGGATATATTGACGTGGATGGTCAGATGGAAAATCCAATGGCATATTACGTTGGTGCACGTGCCGGAGCATTTCTAGGATATAAAATTGCGACGAAGATCGGTTTCACCCTAGAACTACAATATGGTCCATTGTATGTGCGAGAAAACGCAAACAACTCCGAACTGCAGACCTTAATAAATTTCAAAGTCGGTTGGTCATTCTTTTAGCAAATGGTGTCAGATTAATGCATGCAACTTTGATTCGAACATGGTGAAATGGTGCTTAACATCGCCGCTTAACCAGACACCCCTTGTATTTAGAGGAAAATAGAAATAATATATGTTTACAAGCGGTGCTGGTTGGCGGAAACGTCAGAATTGAAATTAATTATATCGTTCCGCCAGGGACAAAATATTTGTAGAAAAACAATGTCACCCTAATTTATGTAGAGT
>CAYSHN010000527.1:0-2970 GCA_964430815.1 uncultured Calditrichota bacterium
AGTTGGACACCAGTAAACTCCCTGTTTTACTGCCTGAGCAATCAGGATATCGTCAAAGCCATCTCCATGTTCGATTGAATTAAACCCGGCATCGAGGGCTGCATGGATACCATCACGACCAACAGCATGCGCAGCAACCTTTATCTTCCAGCGTCTGGCTTCGTCCACCATAGCTTTTAATTCTTCCATGGTAAAATTGACCTTACTACTTATACCACCATCCTGATCAATCCAGTACCCCCGGTCACAATAGATTTTAATCCAGTCGCTACCGGATGATGCCTGTTCTCGAATGGCTTTACGGCATTCATCAATTCCGTCAACAATTTGTACTCCTTTGGGCATAGTCAACTCCCAGGCATAATGAAGTAGAGGATATGCACCAGTAATACTTAGGGCTCTGGTCGCAACCTGTAATCGCGGCCCGGGGATTATTTCATTGTTTATAGCCTGTTTCAGATCGACATCGGCATACATGGTACCCTCGTTGCCCACATCACGTAGTGAGGTAAAACCGTAATCCAGAGCCATTTTTGCCGCAGCAACTGCGCGAATGGTGCGATAAGGAATGGATTCTTTGAGTAATTGTTCATCATAAGCGTTGCTGGTGGAATCTCCCTGCAACATGAGATGGGTGTGAGCTTCAATTAAGCCGGGTAGTACAGTATAATTACTGAGGTCAATGATTTCGGTATTGGCGGGAATAGATAGATGTGCACCTACCTGCTGGATTTTATTATTCTGGATCAAAATAATAATATCAGCTGATATTTTTTCGTTTTTAATATCGATGAAAGAACCACATTTAATTGCTTTGAACTGTTGTGCATTAGCTGGTTGTATCGTAGAGGAAAAAACAAATATGAGTGACAATGATAGAAATCTATAAACATTCTGCATGAATGATAATCCTCCAGTTAAATGAGTTTAAGAAATATAGATATGACCACGTACGAATATATTTTTAAAATGGATAAATAACATAAAATATGCAAGTAAAAATAATTCTGGTCATTGAGAAATCTTCATTTGTGCTAAAAAGAAGAGTGAATTAAATTAAAAGAAAGAATACGATCTAAAATTGTGTGATCGTCCTGTATATAGCTACAGGATTCGTGATATACCGGATATCAATTCCCATGATCGCGTGGTAGATAACTACTGTAAGTATGCTAATTTGGGATATAGACATCCGGGGTGCGCATCATGTCGTAATTTGCATAACAATCGTTATTAATTAACAAGAAGAGGGAATAATGGAACTTGGTCTAAAGAAAAAAGTGGCCATAGTGAGTGGTGGAAGCCGGGGCATCGGTAAAGGTATTGCCGCTGCGCTGTTGGAGGAAGGATGCCAGGTGGTGATCTGCGCCCGGAATGAAGAGCAATTAAAAAGTGCAGCCGATACATTGAAGCAGATCTCGAAAAATATTCTGGCCCTGAAGGCGGATGTAACCAAACCGGGTGATGTGGAAAAAATGACAGATACAATTATTGAAAAATATGGTCGTCTCGACATCCTGATCAATAATGTAGGTGGTAACCGGCGTAAACTGTTTGAACAGACTACGGATAATGACTGGCAGGAAATACTAGAGCTGAATCTTAATGCTCATATTCGTTTAAGTCGCAGTGTTATTCCATATATGAAAAAACAGAATCAAGGGGTGATTATTTTTGTTTCTTCAATATTCGGCCGGGAATCGGGAGGGACGACTCTGAGTATTTATAATACTACGAAATCAGCATTGATCAGTCTAGCTAAGATCATGGCGGTGGAATTGGCTCCTTTTGGTATCAGGGTTAACAGCATCGCACCCGGATCTATCCGCTTTGCCGGCGGTAGCTGGGATGAACGGGCCAAAAAAGATCCCCAGGGCATAGCCGAATTCATTAAACGGGAAATGCCATTGGGGCGTTTTGGTACGGTTGAAGAAGTGGCTAATGTGGTTACGTTTTTAGTGTCGGAAAAAGCCAGTCTGGTTACAGGAGCATGTATTAATATAGATGGTGGTCAATCCAGATCGTTGATCTGATTTCCTTCTTATAATTCTTTCGATTATTTAAAACGCGTAATAGTCAGATAAACATAGCGGGTTTGCTGTGGGTTGGGTTTCCATTGCACCAGGATCGGACTCTGATATTTACCGTGGAGAACTTCAGCGAAATTACCGTTATGAGTATTGGAAACCAGGAAACTCACGCTCCTTTTCACGCGCAGAAAACGCTCAGCGGGGACAGCGATTAATTTAGAAAGTATTTTCTCTATTCCGGATTGACTTATGTGAAACGCATCCATTAATTCATTAAAAATATGAACCAGGTCGTACTTGGCATATTCTTTAGTTCGGTGAGCGAATATTTCCGGGTGATGTATAATATATTTACCTTTTTCACTCATGAATTCCAACGGATTCTTTAAAACTTCCAGCAGGTCATGAGTCATTAACAGAGTTTCATATTCGTTGACAGTCAAACCGGCATGTTTTTCGGTTGGATCCAGGGTAATATCAACACGCCCTTGCTCAATCTCAAATTCGCTCAATAAACTGGTTATTTTCTCAAGATAGCCCAATTTAGGATCGCGTAAATTAATGGAATCTACCAAGTGTTTGGAAACGGGAACTCCGACCCGGTGACTATAAACGATTTCTTCCTGGTTATAAAACATGATTTTGCTATGCCGGCTGCGCTGACCGTGTTCATGAACGCCATCCAGATCGATAAAGTAAACAGGTGTTTCGGGTCTATTAGTGTATGTTACGCAATTTTTTAATCCGGAACCGATGAAGGTAAGATGAGAATCAGCATTTTTTGGTTCGCACTTACGTTCCTGGTCACTAAGCTCACTACGCAGATCTAATTTATCGTGATGGTAATTAGCATGCAGGGGGAAGAGTTGTTTAAACGCATTAATGTAAGATGCAATGCGTTCTTTTTCATAATGCAATCTGGCCACGAGACTCTGTTCCA
>CAYSHN010000528.1:0-2963 GCA_964430815.1 uncultured Calditrichota bacterium
TCATATTGGTGGTATGGATACCTTCGCCCGCGGGCTTTTAGCCGCTCATAAAATAATAGAAGATAAAGTTTTGAGCAATTTTATCAGTGAAAGATACAGCAGTTTTAAATCGGGTATCGGGGCCGAAATCATGTCTGGAAAAGTGGGGTTGATCGATCTGGAAAAATGGATTCTTAAACAGGACCATCCCGTATTGCCCAGCGGACGACAGGAAATGCTCGAAAACATAATCAATTCCTATATCTAGTACTGAGCCGGTACTCTCTATACCGGCCAGGGGCTGTAAAACTGCCTTGTCGGCATGCATGTAAATCGAATAGTCGTGAAATTCGTTTTTTGCTTTGATAATAATGAAAGTATTTTTATATTAAAGTAATTTATCTATAATCGTTTACAGCAATAAGACGCGATGATGAATTTCATTAAAAATCATAAGTTTTTAGTGATCTTTTTACTGTGCTTTATCGTTCTGATACTGGTAATTATCCTCAATAAAAAGCAATCCGATGAAATCATTCTAGCCCGGATCGGTAACAAAGATATCACCGTCAGGGAGTTCTTACACCGCAGTGAATTGACCATCCGGCCCAGTAACTTTAAAAGCAAGAAAACTACTCTTAATAACCTGTTATCAGAAAAAATGTTAGCTTTGGAAGCACAGCGTGACAAAGAACTGAACAAAAATCCCGTATTACTGGGGGCCATAAAAGGGATCAAAGAACAGGCCATGCGCAGTGCTCTGTATGAGGAAGTTGCTTATAACAAAGTTCAACTGGATTCAAATGAAATTTCAAAAGTGTATAAACTCTCCCAGAGGGAGTATGAACTTGAGTTTTACACTATTCGGAACAAAGCGATAGTTCAAAAAATAGAGACACTGGTCGATTCGTTGCCCGGGATGACCGATAAAATTTTTTCAGACCTGGCAGAAATCACCGGAGAAAAACCGGTACATAAGGTTGCTTATAACGATCAAGACGATGAAGTAATCCAACAGGCTTTATATTCAAATCCTCTGAAATTGGGCAGTACAATCGGTCCGCTCAAACTCAGTAACGGTGAATATATAATTATGAAAGTATTGAACTGGACCGATTATCCGGTGATCGGTTATGAGGATCAGCGAATCCGCTGGAATAAAGTAAAAGAAAAAATTCACCAGGCCAAAGCAATTCAGTTGTGGCAATCCTATAGGATAGATCTGATGCAGGGGAAAAAAATTGAATTCAACGAGCAAACTTTCAAGATACTGGCAAAATTAATGATGCAAAAGTATCTTAGCGATGCAATTCAGGATTCTTTGAATTATCAATTAAGGGATCTTCCGTCGGCTGTGGCAGAAATAGATCCCCAGGCATCGTTCTTCAACGCGGATAATACCGTCTGGTCGGTGGACGATTTTAAACAGGAGATTTTATCCCATCCCCTGGTCTTCCGGACTAAATATCTGGATCAGAATAATTTTAATCACCAGTTACAGCTGGCCATAGTAGATTTGATGCGGGATCATTATTTAACCCGCGAAGCGTATCGAAAATCTCTGGATGATTCACCTGAAATTGTCAGAACAACGGAGATGTGGCAGGATGCCTATCTGGCTGTCCAGCAGGAGAAAAATATAATCGATGCGGCCAGGCAGCAGGGTTTGATCAATAAGAACGATCCGGAAGGTACCAGGAAGTACTGGGAGTCGTACGTGCGCGACATACAGAAAAAATACAGTGCATCCGTTTATATCAATGGTGGTGCCCTTGACAAAATATCACTGACCAATATTGATATGATGGCCCTTCGACCCGGTTTACCCTATCCGGTGATAATGCCAAATTTTCCGACGTTTATCGCCTCGGATAATTTGGACTATATAAAAAAAGAAAAAGTTTTTTAAGCAGCACCGTAGATAAAATTTTTTAATATTCATTTATACAAACAATAAAAACAATCAACCAACAGAGAGGTACTTAATATGAAAGTGAAGTTCACAATCTTACTAATTGCTCTGCTCTTAGGTATGGTGGGTCAAAACATATTATATGGAGGCACCACCGGAAAAATTGCAGGCATTATCACTGAAGCAGCCACGGGTTCACCCTTGATATCTGCCAATGTTTTCTTGAAAGGCACCACTATGGGGGTTGCCACGGATCTGGATGGCAATTATTCCATTATCAATGTCCATCCGGGCACTTACACCGTCGTGGTCTCGATCATTGGTTTTCAACAGATGGAATTCGAGAATGTCCGGGTAAATTCAGATCTAACCACGAAAATAAATGCGGCTATGCAGACCAAGATCGAAGAGATGGAAACGATCGTTATTACGGAAGATAGAGATCTGGTCATCAGAGATATGACCGCTTCGCTGGCCACCACCAGTGCCGATCAGATCAGGGACCTACCGGTGACGCAAATCCAGGAAGTACTGCGGTTGAATGCCGGTATCATCGAATCGGACGGCCGGCTGCATATCCGCGGCGGCAGGCCCGGTGAAATAGCCTACTGGGTAGACGGTATCTCGGCCACCGATATGTATGATGGCCGGATCGGCGTGACCGTGGAAAACAACTCCGTTCAGGAATTGCAGGTGATTAGCGGAACATTCAATGCCGAGTACGGACAGGCCATGTCTGGTATAATAAATATCATAACCAAAGAAGGGGGTAAGAAATATACCGGTCAAGTAAAATTGTACGCCGGTGACTACTGGAGCGGTGATGATAAATTCAGCTTGTACAAGGAACTGGAAACTGAAAGGGATCCAGTCACTGGCCTGACCAGAGTTGTGTCCAGTAAACGCGATTATCCGCTGAAAAACTTCAATCCGACTTCTATTTATAACGGTGAAGTCAATCTCAGTGGACCTATACCTTTATTAGAAGATAAGGTTAGTTTCTTTATTAACACACGTTATTTATACGATGACGGCTATTATTACGGGCGGCAATGGTATAAAGCCAACGGTA
>CAYSHN010000529.1:0-2958 GCA_964430815.1 uncultured Calditrichota bacterium
TAATATTCTCCTGGCATAATTTCTCTATGCGCCGCGAACCGACTATACCACGGGAGTAGGATAATAATACGACCTTCAGTAATATCCTGGGATCATATGCCGGGCGGCCGGTATCATCGTTGTGATATTTTTGCGAGAAGAACTCCAGATTCAACTTGTTATCCACTACCTCGTTGATGGCATATTCCATCGTGCCTTCCATCAGTTGGTCCTTCAAGGCAACAGGTACCATCATCATCTGATTGTAATCGTATTTCTTGTATTTAGCCATTGAATATTCCTGGGTTAGGTATACCAGAATTTAGCTAAATATATTACAGTAGAAAAAGAATATTTTTGATAAGTAGTTCGTACAAATAAAATCCTTTAGATCTTGTATCGTAGCAATCTTTTTCGACAGTCTCAACGACCAAGCATAACTGGCGATCAGCAATTCATGCCAGTCGGTTGATGCGCTTGTTATGTGCGATTTGTGTAGAATCTTTCAAAAAATTTGTTGTTTTTATCTCAATTTTTTTGCGTGTTTTAATTCAGAAAAATATTAGTCTATTTAAACAATATTTGCTCGGGTATTTTGGTTTCAGCGTTGAATGTCCAATAAGTTCCGTCTTCGCATAAAACTAAACTATTATAGTCGGCATAAATGGCAGAAGCCTTCTTTAAACCTTGAATCTGGATTGGACTATTTACTCCTAGTTTCTCAGTCGGATTTTCAAGCCCCCAAAACCACACAGTACCATCTCGCTTTAGAGCCAGGTTATAATCGTAGTGAGCAGAGATCAAAATAATATCAGTTAGATTACCTACGCGAACAGGTTCTTCACTGTCTTGAAATGTTCCATTACCCAGCTGTCCAAAGTCATTCCATCCCCAAGCCCAAACCGTACTATCACTTTTCAAAATAACTGTTCGTCGATACCACACACTCTCGACTTGAACAATATCACCTAAGTTTAGAATTGGTCCCCCTCGATTCGGAGGCGGTGACACTTCATTAGGTATAGTTGCAATGATGTCAAATAAGGTACCGTTAGATTTTAAAGCGTAACATTCTGTGATCTGAATAGCGTCGTAGAGTCCTTCAACCTCGATTGGTTTCAGGGTCCTTGTGGGGCTATAATGATCGAACTGAACGTACCACACTGAACCTTCATTTCGTAAAAAATAGAATAATTGACGAATTCCAATTACAAGGGATTTTACTCCAGATAGATAAGATACAATAGTGGGAACAACCACAATCGTATCAAATCCTGGTGGTTCTGAATAGACAGAGTAATCACCCCAGAAATAAATATTTCCCTTGTAGTCAGCTGCCACGGCGACACCAGTGAAAAGATCGATAGCGATTGCATTAGTGATTCCGATTGCTTGAACCGGGGTTTCACTTGATTCTAATGAACCTGTACCGAGAGTTCCAAACACGCCAGGACCCCAGGTCCAAACTGTACCGTCTGGTCGGATAATGGCAGAAATAAGATCTCGAACTATTTTAGGTCCATTCAATTGCTGAAGTACAGGAGCTTTGCTATCTTCAGGTCCTATTAGATTACACCCTGCAATTGACATTACCATCAATATTATTAATATATATCTGGTCATTTCACTTTAGAACATTCAATTGTTTATTATCAAACCTCGCATATAACGCCCGAAACTCAGCGGCGCCGAACCACTTGCCAAAAATAGTCAATTCATGCTGGTCGGTCAGGCGTCCAGTTTATGCTGTTGTTATATTACCATTGACTATTTAAAATTCCGGGTATTTTTCAATTTTCTCAACTTTTTTACCATTGATAATAGCTTCTATTAATTTCCAATCCATATTATAAGCGATATAGCCCATTCTGGTAATGCCAAAGCCTGGGAAAAAGATAATATCCCTTTGTGAACCCACTGTATTGTATTCCCACAATCTGATTCTGTAACCATTTGTATATTTTCTATTTTTTGTTTCTAACACTCGATCAGCATCATATATAACGCTCTGCCATTTACTTTGACTTTGTGTAACATCATCAAATAATTCTAAAATATCTATTTCCTCTCCAACTAATGATAGATCAAATTCAATAAACATAAATTCCTTGTTTTCAGCAATCATCATAACATTTCCATTTTCATCATTCCTAATAAATACAGAATCCATGTTAAAATAATGTGCTAAAGGGAAATAAATAAATTCCGGCCAATTATCAAAAGTAAAATATTCTATTCCCTCAATTATTGTGCTTTTAGTAATGCTATATGTGACTTCTTTTTGCTTTTGCCCATTATCATAATATGTTAATTCAAAAGTCCAGCTATTGTCTATTTGAATTGGAAAATAAAGACTTGAAACTTCCGGAGTTAATGGATTATCACTACATGAGATATTTCCAAAGCTACTAAAACCAATTACAAAATAAATAAATGTATATTTACAAATATACCGTTTCATCTTATTGCATGTTTTATTGGTAATATAACGACCAGGCATAACCGGCGACCAGCCATTCAGCATAACATAGCAATTCACGCCAGTTGTCGGTATCCGGTGATTAGAAATACATTCATTTGCTTCCCCTTTGCCATACGCAATTCGATATGTTCTTGAATCTGCTAACTCCAAGTGCACCTCGTTCATTTCTTGCTTTTGAGCCCGGTGCTTTCAAAGCGACCTCAACCGCACTACGGCTAGCAGCGTAGATCTCAAGGGGTTCGAATTCTGCGTCAAGGAGAACCAAAAGCACCTCGTCCCATGGGTGGTCGAATTTGATTCGTCCAACCCTTTGCCCCGGTTTTGAATCATGAAGAACACACCTTGTCTTTATCTGTACTCTTCTGCCATCTTTAGCTGTGGCATCATAGCCGGGGCATCTGGCTTGGGTGAGTTCAAGACTAAGAAGGTCGGCCGCATAAAACTCACCTACCTCACCAGTAATGCCGAGCGGCTTTCCCGTTAACGCACGGTATTGT
>CAYSHN010000530.1:0-2954 GCA_964430815.1 uncultured Calditrichota bacterium
TTTGCCAGGCTTAAGAACGGCGGATCGGGTGTTCCATTTGAACCCGAGACAAGGGAAATCTGGACAAATGCCATGGATATCTATACGCCATATGTTTATAGTGAGTATGGACGGACGGTTCGAAGGGATACTCTGACTTTTACCGATAATAAAGTCACATTGTGGCGCTGGCGCGATGACTTTCAAAATGATTTCGCCGCCCGCATGGACTGGTGCACAAAATCATATCAGGAAGCCAATCATCCACCAGTTCCCGCATTAGGACATCCAGAAGAAATAACGGTAAAATCAGGAGAGGGCTTTGGTCTGGATGCCATTGGTACAACTGATCCTGATGGAGATAATCTCGGTTACTTATGGTTTCACTATCCGGAGGCGGGTTCATATAAGAAATTGATAAAAATTGATTCAGCCGAGAACGCTCGCGGGGTGTACGTGATAGCTCCTGAGGTTGAAGAAAAAGAAACTGCTCATTTCATTTTGAAGGTTACAGACAAAGGTATACCTCAATTATCACGATATAAACGGGTAATCGTTAATATTATGCCAAAATAAAAATTGTCGTCTCTGATTCAATACCTGATTATACAACTGAAATAAATGAAATCTTAAATCAAGATCATCAACTGATCGGGAGGCATTATGAAAAAATTACTTATTACTTTACTGAGCGTACTTTCTATCTCCTTGTCTGCTCAGACGGCCAGAATCAAAATTGATGTTGACCGGACAATCGGAAAGATCGATCCTAAAATTTACGGTGTGTTTATGGAACCCATCCACTTCAGCGGAAGAAGGATGGGTTTGCCCGACAGCGTAAGTTTCAATACCCTGTACGGGAATTTATACGATCCGTCCTCGCCGCTGGCGGACAAAAAAGGATTCAGGAGAGATTATATTGAGGCGATGAAAGAACTTAAAATAACCAACATGCGCTGGCCCGGGGGGAATTTCGTGATGGGTTACAACTGGCAGGACGGCATTGGACCCAAAGACAAACGTCCTGCCCGGATAAATCTGGCCTGGGGCGGAATCGACAATAATCATGTCGGTACGGACGAATGGATCGAGTTAAATAAAGCAATAGGAAGTGAAAATATTATCTGTGTCAATCTTGGCCTGGCCACCATAAACGACGCCTGCTACTGGGTTGAATACTGTAATTATAAGAAAGGAACCTATTATTCTGATTTACGCGCCAAGTATGGGCATGAAAAACCGTACGATATAAAATTATGGGATCTCGGCAATGAAGTTGACGGCTCACCATGGGAACTGGGTTATAAAAACGCCGAAGATTACGTCAAGATAGCCAGGGAAGCCGCCAAGGCCATGCGATCTGTGGACCAGACGATAAGATTTGTAGGATGTGGTTCGTCGTATTACGAGAGCAGCGGTAAGTGGATTGACTGGAACCAGAAAGTGCTTACAGGGCTTGGAGATATGATCGATTATATTTCCATCCACCGTTACTGGGAAAATTCACCTGACTATTACGCTTATATGGGACAGAGTGCATATGATTTTGAAGAAAAAATCAGAGTAACGGCAGCTGAGATTGAAGCCGTAAAAGCAATGAAAGACTTTAAGAACCCAATCTATATTTCAGTGGATGAGTGGGGGTCTTTCGGAAGAAACTTTTTAGCCGTTCTGCCGGTAGCGCAATGTTTCAATTCTTTTATACGTCATGCCGATATCGTCAGAATGACTAACTTTACCATGCTCACTTCTTTGTTAGCGGGTGACAGGGAAAAAGGAACTTTCAAAACGCCATTGTTTCATACCTTCAAATTATTCTCGAACAACTGTCGTGGTAATTCCGTTGATACGTATGTGGAATGCGATACGCTTAATACCGAGAAGTATAAGGGTATTCCTTACCTTGATGCCACAACCGTGTATAATAAAGAAACGGGTACCGTCTTCATTAATGTTGTGAACAGGCACAAAGATAAGGCCATCACTGCTGAAATAATAAATAATTCGGGTATGTTTGGCGGAAAAGCGGAAGTAAGTTTAGTGAACGTAGACTCACTCAGGGCAGCCTTTACATTTGATAAACAGGAGGAGTATATCCCGGTGAATGAGGAGATTGATACCGAAGCAAATAAGTTCTCATATTCATTCCCGGCGCATTCATTTACACAGATCAAAGTTGGAGTGAGAAAGTAGCGAAATAAACGAGCAACCACGCCGCTCATCCATCATTCTGCCGACCTGATTCATTGGGAAGCCATCTCTCAATCCCTCAGCAACGGCCAGACACTGATCGGATAATGCAGTTGGGAGTAAATGATCAAGCACATGATTTACTTTGTCCTTAATTAAGACCGCTGGCGGTTGGCGGGTGACCTGGTGAGAATAAAGTGCTGCGGCTGGTCCAGAAATTTTCGTTTGATATTGGCGATTCGGTATTTATATTAATGTTGTTAGAATACTGTCATTTCTGAGCTATTCCGAATAGATGCAATTATTATAGCTGTTACGGGTACGTATTTAATCACGTCATAAAGGCGTGTTAGAACATGGCTGGACAGCAGGTTTTAGGCAGGCTTAATCTTAATTATTTTAAGCAGTTAGGTGAAAGGGATAAATTATTTTATTAATCTTTATTAATCAGAGCGAATGCAATTTATATTTTCTTGATTTAATTGAAAACCGGATAAGGTGTGTGTTATAACACAGCGCGATGCAGTAATTGATGATAAAATAAATATTATAGTTACAGGATCTTAGACTGAAAGTTATTGTAAAATTTTAAAATATTTTAAATAAACTATTAATGCCTAAAAAGCAGCATATTGACACTTAATTATATGTTAGGTAGTTATATAAAAAAGAAAAAATATCCCATATTTAGTATGCATAAAAAATATCATAATTATATTTTTGAGGGTAGTATTTTAATTATATATTTATTTTTTGGTTTATGGATTACTTTTACTGGCTGTGAT
>CAYSHN010000531.1:0-2944 GCA_964430815.1 uncultured Calditrichota bacterium
AAGAGATGTTTGTCCAGACGGCAGTAAAAAGAATAAAAGTAATAAACTTTTTCATAGTTGCCTCCCTGCTGGTGTAATTGTTCGCACTAAATTTTGATGATATAAGTCTATCTCGTCAAATAATATGAAATAGAAATACGGACTACATAGTAATTTTGTATCATTATCTATCACTTATGTTGCATTTTTCGGTTTTTTGGCTGGATTCGTATACTAAATTCCAATTGTTGAATTTTTCTACACGACAAAATTGGTAATAGACTTTTTTAATGAGTTGAAAAGTAATAACTGAAGTAAGAAATTTCATTTTTCATCCTTACTCAATTCCCTAAAGAAATATGTTTCTAATACAAAAAGGTATGGATACCAGCCGAAAAAGGAATGGTTAGTAGAATAAAGTGCTGCTATATGGGAAATACTGGTTTATCATGTATAATTTATAATGCGAATAAGTGAAAGCAATAAATATTTTTATTCATATTAATAAAAACTCTGAAATATACTCTCTTTAGGTTTATTATACAAAGAAGCGGAATTTCTCTGTCACGAGATTCCATCCAATTTCGTCCGTACTATCAATTGCCAAATATTTGCCCAAAATGAAAAATCGGAGGAAACGGGAGAAAAAAATAAAGTGCGTAATTAAATTTAATAGGTTATGGTATTTTTGTCTTTTGTCTTTATTCTTTTGTCTTACAAAAATGCCCCGGAAACGGGGCATTTTTGGTGAGCCAGAGAGGAATCGAACCTCTGACCAACGGCTTAAAAGGCCGCTGCTCTACCAGCTGAGCTACTGGCCCAAATTTTTTCAAAGTTTTAAATTTAATTATCTGATATTAGATAAGCAAGTATGCGAATGATTTTTACTCACCAGTATGCCGGCTCTCATCCATTATACGGCAGGCTTCCATGACTACATTCATGGTGCTATTGGATACATTTTTGGTAAGATTTTTATCCGAGATTTCAAACTTAAATGTACCATCGATGAAAGTTACCAGTTCATATACCGCTTCTTCACCCTGTTTATTTTTAGTCAGCGCGCCGATCAATTGACCATCCTTAAGGAAAATTTCCCCCTTACCCTGGCCATCAATGTGCAGAACACCACTCTTTTTATTCAGGTTCAGCATCTGTACCAATTCCACAATACTCAAATCCTTCAGATCCCCTTCAAAGGCCTTCTTGGTATCGGAAGTATCATCAATAGTTTTAAGTTTCTCTGTACGGTTTAATAGTTCTTCAACGCGTTCTAACAACTCTTTACGATCAATCGGCTTATTCAGATATTCATCGGCACCGGCCCTGAATCCACGTATTTCCATTTCCTGGTCATCAAAAGAGGTCAGGAAAATGAATGGTACAATTGGTACTTCCGAATTCTCCCGGATCATCCAGCATAATTCAATACCATCCATTTGGGGCATCATGATATCGGAAATAATCAGATCAGGTTTTTCTTTATTGGCCAGTTGAAAGGCCACTTCACCATTTTCCGCTTCGACCATCGTATATCCGGCCTTGGATAGGCTGATATTTAACAGTTTCAATACATTTGGATTATCATCGACAATTAAAATCTTTTTAGCCATTCATAGCTCCCAACATGATCTCTCATTTATTATATTCTAATATCGACACAATTATGTTCACGGTTAGTCTAGGCAGTTATTTTTTTAAAATAATTTACATTAAGTGTACGTGCTGCATTTGCTTCATCGAGACGCCTGACCGGCGTCTGATAAGGGGCCGAATGCAAAATCTGCGGATCGGTTTTTGTTTCTTCATCAATCCGGATTAAAATATCAGCAAAATAGTCCAGCATTTCTTTACTCTCGGTTTCGGTAGGCTCTATCATCATTGCCTCTTTTACAATGAGTGGAAAATAAATAGTCGGGGGATGGAGACTGAAATCGAGTATTCGCTTGGCAATATCCAGAGCTTTAGCCCCCCGTTCATGCTGTTTCTCAGCTGACAATACGAATTCATGCATAGGCCGTGATGGATAACCCAATTCATAATGATCTTTGAGCCTGCTATAGAGGTAATTGGCGTTGATGATGGCATGTTCGGATATCTTTGGAAATCCTTCTGCTCCCATCAGTCGAATATAAATATAAGCTCGCAGCAACAAGGCAAAATTACCATAAAAACTATGAATCCGGCCGATAGTCTGATCATCGGTATCACTGAAGAAATATTTTCGCCCATCGAATTTCACTACCGGATAAGGTAAATATTTTACCATTTTGCGACTGGCAGCTACCGGACCAGAACCAGGTCCTCCACTGCCATGTGGAGTGGAAAAACTCTTGTGCAGATTCAGATGCATAACATCAAATCCCATATCACCGGGTCGAACGATTCCAAATAAGGCATTCATGTTGGCACCATCCATATAGAAGATAGCGTCCACTTGCTCCAGAATCGATTTGATTTCCCTGATTTGCTGTTCAAACAGACCCAATGTATTCGGATTGGTTAGCATTAATCCGGCCACATCGGAATTCACCTTTGTTCTTAGATCGGCGATATCTACCAGACCGTGTTCATTGGATTTAATTGTTTCAATTTTAAATCCGGCGATAGCCGCGCTGGCTGGGTTAGTACCATGAGCGGAATCAGGTATAAGAATTGTCTGGCGTCTTTGACGTTTCTTTTTATGATATTGCTGTATCATCAATAAACCCACCAATTCACCATGGGCTCCGGCTGCCGGTTGCAGCGAAACACCAGCCAGACCTGTGATCGCCTTTAAAAATTCCTGCAATTCGTACATGATCTGCAGAGCGCCCTGAACCTCAGTGACAGGCTGTTCGGGATGAAGGTTGGCAAAAGACGGCAGGGCTGCCAGTTTCTCATTGATTTTGGGATTGTATTTCATAGTACAACTGCCCAGAGGATACATGGCTTTGTCCACATGATGATTCAGTGCCGACAGGGC
>CAYSHN010000532.1:0-2940 GCA_964430815.1 uncultured Calditrichota bacterium
ACTGGACTTTATGAAAGAATCCGACCAGGGAGCGTTTCTAGTTCGGCTGGAACCTGCTCCCGGTTCTACTTTGGAAAATACCAATCGGATTACTCAACAGGTCGAAAAATCGATTGCGGAAACTCCGGAAGTCAAGAGAATCCTGACCAGCATTGCGACGGTGTCTTTAGGTGTCCCGGCTCCGAATAAAGCAGAATTAATGGTAACCCTGGTGGACCGCCAGTTGCGGCGACGTTCAACAAATGAACTGGCCAATGAGATCAAAGCAAAAACCCGGCAGATACCCGGCACCAAAGTTTATGTGGATCAAATCTCAATCACCGGTATAGCCGGGGGTGCCCCGATCCAGATCTTTATTTCCGGTAGTAATAGTGATTCATTACGGACAAGTGCCAATTATGTTGCCGAAGCATTACGCCAGACACCAACAGTCATTGAAGTGACCATCTCGGCCGAGCTAGGTAATCCCGAAACCCGTATTCAGGTAGATCGCGAGAAAATGGCGACTTTCGGTTTAACCGTATTTGACGTTGGCACGACACTCCGCGTCGCCTTAACCGGTGACGACGAATCGAAGTACAGTGAAGGATCATATGAATATCCAATCCGCATTGCCCTGGATAAATTTGACCGTTCCAACCCTGAGCACCTTGCCCGGCTGCCCTTTTCCAATCCTATGGGACAACAGGTAGAATTGCAGCAATTTGCCAATATTATTCAATCCAGCGGTCCAACTAAACTGGAAAGAAAGAATCGCAATGAATCACTCAATGTGTCAGCTTACATTGATAATAGTATACCACTGGGAAACGTAGTTCAGGCCTACCAGAAAATTCTCAATAACCGTAAAGCCGGTGATACCACTATTGAATTTGAAGGAGCAGAAAAAGACCGTGCTGAAAGTTTTACTCAATTGGGCATTGCTCTGACTGCCAGTATCCTTTTTGTCTATTTCATTATGGTCGGCCTGTATGATTCATTTGTTTATCCATTCGTGGTGCTGTTCTCCATCCCCCTGGCCCTGATCGGTGCCATGTTACTGCTGGCATTCTCTGGAACTGCTTTAAGTATATTCTCAATCCTGGGTATCATTATGATGGTAGGGCTGGTAGCCAAGAATGCCATTCTACTGGTGGATCGTACCAATGATAACCGCGAAAGAGGTTTAGAAATTACCTCTGCCCTGATTGAAGCCGGTCAGGCCAGGATACGACCAATTTTCATGACCACACTATCCATGGTATTTGGAATGCTGCCGATTGCATTAGCTTCGGGTGCCGGTTCCGAATGGAAGAACGGGTTGGCCTGGGCGCTGATTGGTGGATTGACCAGTTCCATGTTTCTAACCTTAATCATCGTGCCGATTATCTATACAAAGATCGATAAGTTACAAAAAAACCTGCCTCTGCTGTTCAAACAACCATTTGCTGTACAATTATTGAAACAGATGAAAGCAATGGCAGAGGGTAAAAAAGTATAACAGGAGGTTTTGATCATGTTAAAGGATCATCCCAAGGGATTATTTGTTGCATTCTTTGCGAATATGGGTGAACGATTCGGATTTTATACCATGGTGGCCATTTTTGTTTTATTTATGCAAGCTAAATATGGTATGACTGCAGGAGAAGCTGGACGGGTGTATGGTATATTTATGGGCTGTGTATATTTTTTACCCCTGCTCGGCGGATATATCGCTGATCGCCTTCTTGGTTACGGCAGAACTATTAAAATTGGTTTGATTGTAATGTTTCTGGGGTATCTGCTACTGGCGACTCCGACATCCATGAACTCGGGATTAGCCCTGGTTTTAACTGCGCTGGGTGTAATCGCTCTGGGAACTGGTTTATTCAAAGGAAACTTGCAAGCTCTGTTAGGTAAAATGTACGATGATCCGCAATATAGTCCCAACCGGGATCGTGCCTTCAGTATTTTCTACATGGGTATCAATATCGGTGCCATGTTTGCTCCAACCGCAGCCGAAACTATTAATAACTGGATTCTTTCCAAGGCACATTATTTTTACGATAATCGCATACCTGCCCTGGCCAATCAGTTCCTGAAGAATAAACTGGATGATATCACGACATATCTGTCGATTGCCCAGGCTCAGGATTCCTCGGTGACTCTGGCCACTCTGACTTCATTCTCTGAAAATTATATCAATGTGCTGAGTAAATCATATCATTACGGATTCGGCGTGGCTTGTATCAGTTTGGTTATTTCCATGCTCATTTTCTGGGGTTTCCGGAAATATTACCAGCATGCGGACTTCATGGCCCATCAAAAGGTCCAGCAAAAAGCCAGCACCATTAAAGTGGAAGAACTCACCCCGGAGCAAACCAAAGAACGTTTAATTGCTCTTGGCCTGGTCTTTTTCGTAGTAATCTTCTTCTGGATGTCTTTCCACCAGAGCGGATTGACCATGACCTATTTTGCCCGAGATTATACCCAGCCCAGTGTCGGGAAAATAACCAATCTCTGGTTCGATCTGTTCGGTTTATTGCCTATACTTTTGACCTTGGTGAGTGTGTATTTTGTAGTGAGAAAAAAAAGCTCCGGGACTGTGCGTATCGTTGGGGTACTGGGGGTGATTGTATTTTGTATTTTAACCTATCTACGGTATAATACTTATGGGGAGGTCAATCCATTTACACCTCAGAAATTTCAACATTTCAATCCCTTCTTCATTGTAGCCTTAACACCTTTAGTTGTGGCCCTGTTTGGTTATTTGAACAGAAAAGGGATTGAACCATCAGCTCCCCGAAAAATCGGTATAGGTATGTTAATAACCGCTGGTGCATTTTGCTTATTGGCAATCGCTTCTCAAGGCTTGCTCAGTCCACGCGAACTGGCCGGACAGGTCGCACCGGCCAACATGTTGGTTTCACCTTACTGGTTGATTTCTACTTATTTTATCCTGACCATTGCTGAATTATTTCT
>CAYSHN010000533.1:0-2935 GCA_964430815.1 uncultured Calditrichota bacterium
ACTCAGAAACTCTTGCGGATTTTCTTCCATAATCCCGAACCGATCATATTATTCGCAGTCAGTAGTATATTCTTGATCACGGTCAAAATATCCTGATTTCCAGCCCAATGTTCACGTACAATACTGGGATCAATTTCATTGATGTACTTATTAAGAATATAGGCGCTCAGTGCTATATCATCCAGATAGCCTAGGGCACCTAAAAACAATTCGGGCAAAAAATCCAGGGGAGTGATGAAATAAGCTATCACAGCCAGAAATTTTAACTTTGTTGTGTTTGATACCCGTTTGTCTATACTCAGTTTCACCAGCAGATGAAAAAGATCAGGTGCGAGTAATAAAATATCGGCATATTTTATATTATGTGTTTCTAAATAGGTATTAACCTTATTGCGTAGTTTAAGATAAAAATCTTGTTGTTCGGCATTCATAATCTAACCTGTCATGCTAAAGTTAATTATTTTAATAATCCGGATTGGATAAATGTATAATATGCATAACATTAGGATTATCATTAAAATAGATGAGTTTATTCATAGTGTTTTGGTCTGTTCGTTACCCGGATTTGTGTAATTTTTACTTACTATTTATTTCTTTCTAGTAGGATATAAAAAGATTATTGCTTTTGCAAGTGATTTATTCACTGGTTTACCGCCACAGCAGACCTGATAAGATGTTTTCCACATTTGTTATCAAGGCACCAAACTGAATTCAGCAGAGTGGGATTAAATACAGCAACAGGAGTTAAACAAAGTACTTGCTTGTTTTTGTTCAAGATATTAAATTCAATGCTCGATTTTTATAAATCTGGAGGTCGGTTTTGAAGACATATATTGCCAAAGAGGAAGAAATCAAAGCGGCACAGAAATGGTACGTGGTCGATGCCACCAATCTGATTCTGGGGCGAATGGCCAGCCGTGTGGCAGCGGTACTTAAGGGCAAACACAAACCCATTTATTCTCCTCATCAGGATGCGGGGGATTTTGTGGTGGTCATCAATGCAGATAAAGTAAGATTTACCGGAAATAAACTTAAAACTAAGATTTATTTTAGATATACTGGATATCCAGGTGGTCAGCGGGCTACAGCGCTTGGTGATATGATGCAGAAAGATCCGCGTAAAGTGGTGGAACTGGCGATTAAGCGAATGCTGCCCAAGAATGCTCTGGGTCGTCAGATGTTCAGAAAACTTAAAGTGTACTCGGGTTCCGTTCATCCACATGTTGCCCAGAAACCTGAAGCACTGACTTTAAATCTGTAAGGAGATGGTGATGGAGAGATATGTCGCAACCGGTCGCAGAAAAAATGCAGTGGCTCGTGTCAACATGCTACCAGGTGATGGAAAAATTAGTATCAATGGTAAAAATCTGATTGATTATTTTCGTCGAGAAACCCTGAAGATGGATATTGAACAACCGTTGGTGCTTACCGATTCCTTCGGAAAATTCGATTTTAAGATTACGGTCACTGGTGGCGGATTAAGCGGACAGGCTGGTGCTGTTCGTCTGGGTATTGCCCGGGCCTTATTGTTGTATAGTGAAGATTTTCGCAGTATGCTGCGCAAAGGAGGATTTCTGACCCGGGATCCACGCGAAAAAGAGCGTCGTAAATATGGTCTGGCTAAGGCCCGCAAGCGTTACCAGTTCAGTAAGAGATAATTATTTTTACCAGACCTCCGAGTATATACGGAGGTCTTCGATAAATACATCTAATCTCCGACTTCAACTGCTCGGAGATAAAACACACACCGGTTGACCTGGTCAGGGGTCTTATCGCAGTATAAGCCTGGCTGGAATTGAAGCCGGTGGAGGAATAACCAATCAAAGGAGTTTTTATGTCTCGAGTATCTTTAGAAACCCTGCTCGCTGCCGGTTCCCATTTTGGACATCTTACCCGCCGCTGGAATCCTAAAATGAAAGAATTCATTTTTATGGAGAAGAACGGTATTCACATCCTGGATCTTAAAAAAACCCAGGATAAAATTGATAAGGCCTGTGAAGCAGTGAGGAAAATTGTGGAAGAGGGTGAGGATGTCCTGTTTGTTGGTACCAAAAAACAATCCAAGGAAATTATCAGGACTGAAGCCCAGCGCTGTGGGATGTTTTATATTACCGACCGCTGGTTAGGGGGTACATTAACCAATTTCGGCACCATCCGCAAATCAGTAAAGCATATGAAAAACCTGGAAAAAATGGGCAGTGATGGAACCTATGATAAAATTACCAAGAAAGAAGTGCTGCACATTGAGCGTGAAAAAGGGAAGATGAAAAAAGTATTGGATGGTGTAGAAGAGATGAAGAAACTGCCCGGAGTGGTATTTATTGTCGATACAAAAAAAGAACAGATTGCGGTAAATGAAGCACGCAAACTGAACATCCCTATAATCGCCATCGTTGATACTAATTCTGATCCTACCATCATCGATTATCCGATACCTGCCAATGATGATGCGGCCAGAAGTATCAGCATCATCAGTCGTACGCTGGCTGATGCGATTATTGAAGGTCGTCAGCAGGTAGTGGATAAACAACCGGATAAAGACGAGAAAGTAGTCGTCGAAGAGAAACCTGAAATTGTTGATCAGAATATTGAAGAAGAAGAAAAATAATACTTTTGGTTATAAGGAGTAATACCATGGCTGAGGTGAGTGCGGCGGCAGTAAAGGATCTTCGTGAAAAGACCGGTGCCGGTATGATGGATTGCAAAAAAGCACTGCAGGAAGCAGGCGGTGATAATGAAAAAGCAGTAGAAATTCTCAGGAAAAAAGGATATCCTTCGCGTCATGAACTGCAGGGTTTTCCGCTCGGGGAACTGCTGCTGACGCTTGACAGCAGCGCCTGGACTTCGAACGGACGGGCTGTCGAGCTGTACGATAAGGAGAACCCCAACTCGCGCGATCTCGGTAAAGACGAGCAGGACCTGACCGTTCCTGAGA
>CAYSHN010000534.1:0-2909 GCA_964430815.1 uncultured Calditrichota bacterium
ATCCGTCTGCCTGGTTCACCTATATGACGGGCATGTATTCCTTCCGCGCTTTTGCCGAGGGCAAAGCCTCCTGGATGCTAAGCTATTCCTGGGATAAGAGCAGAAAGACTAATATTGATCCCAAAGAAGCAATGAAAAATCTGGCCCTGGCCCAGGTCATGGCCGGTACCAATTTCTGGGATGCCGAGGGACATGTCATGTCCGGCTCCAATGATTATCCTACGCGAAAAATCATAATGGACTGGATTGCTGAAAATGAGAAAACTCTGTATTTACCACGTCAACCTATCAATCCGATAGGTGTCTATTTTTCCAACAAAACCCGCGATTATTTTGCCGATGAATTTAACCATGCATATACCGGAATCATGCATTTGTTACTGCAGGCCCATCAGGAATTTCAAATCGTTACTCCACGGAAACTTGTAGAATTTGCGGGGAAGATGCTGATCCTGCCGGGTGTAAAATGCCTGTCGGCTGAAGAAATATCCGGATTGGAGAAATACAGACAAATAGGGGGAAAATTATACATAACCGGGCAAAGTGGTGCATACGATGAAACGGGACAGAAGCGCTTGGATAATCTTTTGTATTCCATGCTGGGCATACACGATGCTTCAACCCGCAGCCTGGTAGATGGTAAATATATTTACGATTCATTGTCGATAGGTTCTGCTTACTTCGAAGCAGTCCGGCAAGGATTCGATACGACCGCCTGGACTGGAACGGCCAACAATGAATTGGAAAAGATGAGAAGCACTTTTTTATCTGATCTGGAAAATATTTTAAAATTCAAGCCAGCAATTCAAATAACAGCATCTCCCTATATTACATCTCAACCTGCTTTGGTTGACGGCAAGTTACATATATTCTTTGCTAATTTTAAGGGACTTAAAGGGCGTGAAATTGATAAACAAATTGTTGAAAGTGGTATTGAGGTGAAAATGACCACCGCTGCTGTTAATAAAATTTATTTTTTACCATTTCTTGGTTCTAGACAGGAAATTGATGGGAAATTCGAAAATGGTGCGGTAACGGTCAAACTGCCTGATATTGACAAAGGGGCCATCTTATGGATTGAGTAAAGTGAGGTAAAAAAACAAAGAAATGTTTAATTGGAAAATAACTGGCAGAATTCTTTGGTTGAATTAGGGAGATTGAATGCAGAGATTTAAATCGATTATACTTGTCACGGTTGTTTCTTTATTTGTCATGCCAATAAATAAATACTTTAAAGCTGCCGGGTATGAACATTCTGCTTCAGGCAAATTGGGTATTGTGGTAGCTGGAAAACCAGCCGCAGTTCAAGCCGGACTTACGATTCTGGAAAATGGTGGAAATGCGGCTGATGCTGCTGTCGCTTCGATTTTGACTCTAAGTGTTGTCCATGTGGGTGCATTCTGCATCGGCGGAGAAGTTCCAGTCTTGTTTTACGATGCTGCACATCATAAAGTGAAGGTGTTTTCCGGACAGGGTGCAGCTCCGCTGGATACAGCTGCTATTACCTGGTATATGAAAAATGGCATTACGGGTAACAGTATCCGTCTGGCGACCGTGCCTGCCGTAATTGATCTCTCAACCACACTTCTACAGCAGTTCGGGACAATTTCTTTCCAGGAAGCAGTAGCTCCTGCTCTGGCCATACTCGACGCAGGTGGACCGTCCTGGTATGTAGATACCTCCGACGGTGATACGATTGATACCGGGCGGAATTGGTATACTGACCTGGCACATACCATACGTATTTTATGTGCAGCTGAACAGACCGCCAGGGGCAGCAGAATTGATAAGTTACAGGCAGTTTCGGATTGTTTTTATCGCGGAGAAATTGCTGATCAGCTTGATGCCTGGTACCGGGAACAGGGTGGATTTTTGCGAAAAAAGGACCTGGCCGCACAGCGGACACGAATTGAAGAACCAGTAACTACTGATTATAAAGGCTATACCGTGTACAAATGCGGTCCCTGGACCCAGGGTCCTTTTCTGTTGCAAACATTGCGCTTATTGGCAGGATTTGATCTTGACAGGATGGGTCAACTTAGTTCGGATTATATTCATATTGTTACTGAAGCCATGAAACTTGCGTTCGCAGACCGTGATGAATATTATGGCGATCCTGAATTCGTTAATGTACCTATGATGGAATTATTATCGGAAAAGTACACCTTACTTCGCCGTTCATTGATTGATATGAAACATGCATCTCTGGAAATTTCTCCCGGTGATCCCTTGAAAATGGAAGCACAAAAAAGTAAGGGAAGATATGTGCCGGTACAAGGGGGCACCACTACACTTTGTGTAGCCGATCGCTGGGGAAATGTTGTTGCAGCGACCCCCAGTGGTCTTGGTAGTACGGCTGGCTGCGCTGGTGAGACCGGTATTATTCATGGCACCCGGCTGGTCAGCTTGAACACCTGGTCTGGCCACCCCAATTGCATCGCTGCGGGTAAACGTCCGCGTATTACCTTGACACCGACACTGGTACTGAGAGAAAATAAACCGGTTCTGGCTATTAGTGTAGCTGGAGGTGATTTACAGGATCAGGCGGCCTTACAACTCATTCTAGATTATATCGAGTTTAGTTTACATCCCGTGGATGCGATGGCTGTACCGCGGTTTGCGACACGTCATCATATCGGATCTTTTGGACAGGATGCTCCCGACCTGGGTAGTTTAATGTTGACTAAGGGTATAGCACCGGAGATAATTAAGGACTTAGAGATGCGTGGACACAAGATTATAATTACCAGGGGCGGAATTGGCGGTGCCGCCATGCTGTCTATCGATCCGGTTTCTGGTGAGTACAAAGCTTGCGGCTCAGCTGCCGGCAGCGCTCAAAAATAAGTTAAATTAAAATGGTGATTATATAATGAAAAGAACACTTTTTCTTTTTTTAATCTTATTTTTTT